>JASHVB010000898.1 GCA_030039695.1 Acetobacteraceae bacterium | reverse complement strand
GAATAATGGCGCAAATTCGTGACCAGGGCGTGAGAGCATAAAATTGTAATTAATGTCACGGCCCCGGCTAAGTAATCCGCGTCAACTGCGCTCGGGATTCTGCCGACTATCGCCCCGATCGCCACCGCTGCGACAAAGTCAAAGGGAGATAGTTCGGCCAGAATCCGCCGCTTGCCCAGCCGTAAGCCGATGATCGCCGTGACGTACAGCATCACGGCCTTTCCCGCGACCCAGGCCAGATGTTCGATTCCTGCGGTCATCCCAGCTTCCGTTTGACTAGCCGTCTGTGACAAAGTCATTCGATATTTGTGCCTCTCTCTGTCCAGCGTTTGGGTGATATGAAGGAATGATATCGGCAGTTACCATCGAGTGCGTACCGCGACCGATTAACAACCGCTCGGCGGTCTGATCCGGCCGCTTGGGTGGCCAGAATTCAAACTCAGATATAGTCCACAAACATTATAAGGCATTCACGCCGATATCCTATCGTTAGCCAGTGCGATGAGAGGCTGGCCGACGTCGCCAACCAGCATTTTGCCAAGTTTGCTACCCAGATCACGTACGCCAGAGCTTGGAGGCCTGGGCCGCCAGCCCGATGAAATCGGGCGCGACGATCTGCGGCTGGGGGATCCTGTGCAAACGTAGAGGCGCATTGACGCCACGTGTGATGAGGGCGCCGCCTGAAAATCCTGCGCTTTGGGCGCCAAGCGTGTCCCAAACGTGTGCAGCGACCATACCGCACGCAGAGAGCTCCACGTCGAGTTCCTCAGCAACCATGTGATAGCATTGTGGCGCAGGTTTGAATCGCCGGACCCGATCGATGCTGAACTCCCGTTCGAAAAACTTACCGAGGCCGGCGTTTTCGGCCGGGCTGGGGTGTACCGGTGGAGAGTTAGTGAATGCGACGAGGCGGAAGCCTGCCGCCTTCAGCTGGGTTAGCCCCTGCTCCACGTCGGGGTGGGCTGGCATGGTGGCGAAGCGGTGGCGAAGCTCCTCTACGTCCGACGGCCGTACCGAGACACGGTGGATGTCGGCTAGCATCTTCAGGAGGCCTTCGCCGAGCTCGAAGAAAGTCACATAGGGCCCGGCGAGCGAGATAGCATTGGAGTAGAGGATCAGCTGAGCGAACCACTCCCGCAGGACAGCTTTGTTGCCGAAGACACGCGCGAACACCGGGGCGGTGTAATCTATGTCAAGTGTGGTTTCATTGATATCGAACACCAGGGTCGAAGGCACAGGCGCGCGCGGCTCCTTGGTCTGGGCTCGAGCGGGCGTGAAGCCGGCGCTGGTGATCAGACCTCCCGCCGCCGCCGTGCCCAGACCCGAAAAAAAGGTGCGGCGCCCCAGCGACGGATGCTCTTGTTTGTCCGTCATCTCGATCTCCTTTGCTCCAGGGTGAAACCGCTGTCGGTGTGACCGACGGCGGAGAGTAGGATCACGGCGGCCGTCGCCGATTGTGCCGCCGAAACGGCGGGCGCAGCTGCTGCCACATCCAGGACATAGCTCATTAATATTTAACGTTCAGACGAAGTCCGCAGGACCTGACGTTGCCGCTCGTGTGTGGAATCGCCGGAGAAGTCACGGTCGTCCTCCTGTGGTCGCCGCCTGCTCGACGACCTCGCGTTTCCTAGCGAAGTCGCTCAGCAGGCACGGGGACTAGACCAGAGGCGCGATTGCCGTTCCTGGTGTCAATTCTGAAAACTCCTAAAAAAGGCGCAGACCGCTGGCAGGCTTGCTGAGGGTGTTCGGCTAACTCTCACGTCGGGCGAATGAGCCGCCCGACCAGTACGGCCATCCGCACGACACGCACCTCGCCGGCGGTCGCGGGCACGTTGAGCAACCGACCAAAGCAGAACTGCCGCGAGCCAGGCCAGCCAACTGAGAGGCGGTCTCGCCGTCATGTGGTGCAGGGCGAAGGGGTGGCGGCATCGAGCCCAAGCGCCTGGACAGCGCGATGGGTCCACAGCGCATCGTATCCGTCACTTTCTTCCACCAACCGTTCCAATCCCGCTGCATCGTCGATATCGTACCAAGGCGGCAATTCCACGAGATTAAGACCGAGCTCCGCGACTCGTGTGCGTGTGGTTGCGGCCACCGAGCTGGTGCTCCAGGCGATGTCGGCGAACAGCCGCGCAAGGGGAAGGCGCATGCCAAGGAGGTAGTGGCCACCGTCGTCGCAAGCCGCTAGCACCACACGCCGTTCATCACCGACGAGGAGGGCGGTGGCTGCGTTGACGAGGAACTCAGTCGGCAGCGTTGGCGTCTCGGCGCTCAGCACGCATGCAGCGGCATGGCCTGCCGCGAACATCTGCTGGATTGCATGGAGGAGACAGCGGCCGAACCCATCCACCCCGCCAGGGGCCGGCCGGGAGCCATCGGCCAGAACGCACACAGTCAGGTGACGCAGGAGGGCCGTCTCGGTTCCGGACGGGGCATACGCGGGATAACCGACGATCAGCCTCGATCGTCCGACCCGCGCGATGTTTGTGGTCGTGTCGCGCAAGAATGCGGCGCTCAGCGTGGCCGCCTCTTCCGGGCGCAGCGGCGGGCAAAGCCGCGTCTTAGCGTAACCGAGGCGCGGGGCGCGGGGCTTTCGCCATGACGCCAATAGCGCACGTTTCTCTAGCTGCCCGTTGCAGTCCGTCCGGCTCATAGGCCTGGCCGCTCGTCGAAGACATCACGCGTGTCCTTCCGTTCGCGGCTCAAAAAGTCGGCACTGGCCTCCGCGTCGGCGAGGCAACGGTTCAAGGCAACGTCGCGAAGTGTTTGTTCTCTAGGTGTCCGATAAAGTTACAGCCCTCGGCTCATTCGAGAGCGACGGTGCGATGACAGCGAGACCGACCTGGTACCGGACGCGGTCAATGGGAGGGTTTGGCGAGGCCGACTCTGATGATCGTATCGTTTGCAACGCCGGTCGTGCCCGAGCCCGAGAACGTGGCGAATTGCCCGAGCTGTGCCGGCGTGAACGCGACCATTTCCATGTCCTGACCGAGCAGCACCATGGCGTCGGCCGAAACAGCGATCGGCGGGGCGCCCAAGCCGAGAAAACCGCCGAAATCCACCACGACCAGGATCCAACCATCGCGATCCCGAACAACACGGCGAACGCGGCCGAGAACATCCTGACACAACCGCAACGCGCCCTGCGCGATCGCTGCCTGCCCTCGCACAGGGCCGCCGAGTGCGAGTGCCAAGCCGGCGAGCAAGTCACGGCGATGACGACGGACGATGGCGCGATAGTTCTGGTTGGTGGCCGGGCATGGTCCATCACTCCCACTACGGAGCGATTCCCTAGGCCTGGAGCCTATCTCTGGATCAGCTGCACTCCGTGCACCCGCCATGGTGGCACCCAAAACATCCAACCCGCGTTGCGCGGTATCATCGACCTCATTTCGGGGGAGCTCACATTGAGCCCACCGTCGAACGAGTCAGCGCGATTTGTGTCCAACTCGGCCAACCTCCGTCATGCGGGCATCGTGTAATACGGCCGGTCCGGCATGTCACCAATCAGCGTACCTCTACATATGCCATCTCGCGGCCGAGGACGTGCCGCCAACGGTTCTTCAAATGCCGCACAAGTCACGGCCGTCCCTCCTGTGATACGTGCCTGCTCGGCACCCTCGCGTTTCCTGGTGCGGCCGGCCAGCCGTACGGGGAGCAGACCGGAGGCGCGATTGCCTGGTATCAATTCTAAAAACTCCTTAAGAAGGCCTACCGCGTCGCATCCGAGGACCACCGCCTTTGATCACCGAGCCGTGATCCGATCGAGCCACATCGCAGACTGCTCGCATGCCTGCTGAGGGTGTTCGGGTAACTCTCACGTCGGGTGAGTGCGAGATTGATCTTGTCCGCCGGACGCTTCGGGTTCGCGGTTCTGCCGT
>JASHVB010000897.1 GCA_030039695.1 Acetobacteraceae bacterium | reverse complement strand
AAAGGGTAACCTTTCTCCTCAACCTCCCTCAGTTCGCGCTGATGGAGCAGATGGCCCCTTTTCTCTTCGTCTAGGCCTCGGCCAACAAACAAGAAGCGCGCCGAGCCCGCAGTAGCCGGACAGGACTCTCCAATGCCGGCTACCCGCCATCATGATTGCGTCGTGTCGTCGCAACACTTCATCGATTTTGCCGATTCTTTGACGCTCAGCGGAATTGACCCAGGTCCGCTCATCGGAATTGAGCCAGGTGAGTACTGAACGCTGAGGGGTCAAATTTGAGCACAGTTTGTTGAGCCGCGAGGATCGGGAGCGGACTGAGCTCGGCAGCAGACGAGCGGTTTTGGGAGCGGATGACTGCAGAGTTGCGCGTTCAGGGACGCGCGAGGGAAGCGGTCATGTGCGGGGAGCGGCGGTGCCTGAGTTGCGGGGCGAGGTTTAACCCGCGTCGGCAGACCCCCGGTCAGCAGTATTGCAGCGAGAAGGCGTGCCAGCGGGAACGGCGTCGGCGCTGGCAGAGCGAGAAGCAGCGGACGGACGCGGATTATCGGGACAACCACTGCCGAGCGCAGCAGGCGTGGGCGGCGAAGCACGGCCGGTATTGGCGGGCGTGGCGCGAGAAGCACCCTGAGTACTGCGAGCGGAACCGGGCGCAGCAGCAGTTTCGCAACCAGCGCCGGCGCGCGGCGGTGATTGCAAAGATGGACGCGTCAGGGGCGGATTTGAGCGTGCCATCAGGGGTTTACCGTCTGGTTCCGGCGGCCGGCGGAGAGATTGCAAAGATGGACGCGTGGACGGTTAGAATTGCAGTGATTGCAAGACCTTACGCGGATGGGGGTGGAGCGGGCGGCTGATTGCAAAGAGAGGACGTGATGGGGCGTGTCGGTGCTGGGGGCTAGGCTTTCTGCATGGACGTCATTGGCCGCGAACTGGATCTGCATCGGCTGGAATTGCGCTATGCGGCGACGCGGGTGGCCGATGCTGGAGCGGCGCGACAGCTGACGACATCGCTGGAGCGGTGCGGGCAGCTGGTTCCCTGTGTGGTGGTGAACGACCCGGGCGGATCCGGTCTGGTGCTGATCGACGGCTACCGGCGGATTGCGGCGTTGCGCCGGCTGGGCCGCGACACGGTGACGGTCGAATGCTGGCAGTGTGATCTGGCGACGGCGCTGATAAGCTTGATGGTGCGCCAGCAGGGTCGGGGCTTTGCGGCCATCGAGCAGGCGCTGCTGCTGCGCGAACTGGTGATCCGCGAGGGGCTGTCACAACGCGAACCGGCGCAGCGCACCGGGCATGACGTGAGCTGGGTGAACCGGCGGCTGCAGCTGTTGACGGGACTGCCCGACAGCGTGCTGGCGGCGGTGCGTGCGGGCGAACTGTCGAGTTGGGCGGCGAGCCGCATTCTGGTTCCGCTGGCGCGCGCCAGCAACGAACATGCCGAACGGCTGCTGCAGGTGCTCGGACGCGAGCATCTGTCGACGCGCGATCTGAAGCAGTGGTTCGAACAATACCAGTGCAGCAGCCAGACGGTGCGCGAGCGGATGGTGGATCATCCACGTCTGTTGCTGCGCGCGCTTCAGGACCGTCAGGAGGAGCGTGGCGGCACGGCACTGCGCGATGGCCCAGACGGCGCCGTTGTGAGCGAGATCCGCCAGATCGAAGCGCTGATCGCGCGGTTGCGCCGGCGGCTGCCGACATTGCAGCCCATTCCGGCGGCTCTGATCACCGCGATGCCGCGCGTCAAAGCGGCGCTGGCGGCGCTGGACAACGCCATCACCTGGTCGATCACGCATGACACCAGCCGAGATCTGTTCGAGCGCGCACGTACTGAGGGCACAGGGCCACACCCTACGTGAGATCAGCCGCCTGCTTGGACTGGCGCGCAACACCGTGCGTCGGATATTGCGCTCTCCACCACACGAGGCACGTGGCGAAGCGCGTGCCGGGGCGCGGGCTGATCAACCTGCCGGACAGATTGCCGAGGCCTTCGTCAAGGCAGGGGGCAACGCCGTGCGTGCGCGCGAGCTGCTCGCCGAGCAGGGCGTGGAGATCGCCTATAGCAGCCTGACGCGCCAGGTACGGGAGGCGGAGCTACGCCCGGGGAAGCGGCGTGCCGGCGAATATCATCCGCGCCCCGGCGCGGAGATGCAGCACGATACGTCGCCGCACCGGGTCACCATCGGAGGGCGAAGCGTGACGGCGCAGTGCGCGAGCCTGGTGCTGGCCTGCTCGCGGCGGCTGTTTGCGCAATACTTCCCGCGCTTCACCAGGTTCGAGGCCAAGCACTTCCTGCTGGAAGCGACACGCTTCATGGATGGCGCGGCGTCGGTCTGCATCATCGACAACAGCTCCGTCATCCTCGCCGCCGGGTCGGGCGCGGATGCGATCGTGGCGCCGGAGATGGCGGCGTTCGCCCGTACGCTCGGCTTCGAGTTCCGCGCCCACAGGGTCAATCACCCCGACCGCAAAGCCCGTGTTGAACGGCCGTTCCATTACCTCGAGACAAATTTTCTAGCGGCGCGCGCGTTCGATGACTTCGAAGACCTCAACCAGCAGGCGCTGCGCTGGTGCCACGACGTCGCCAACCAGAAGCCCAAGCGCGCGCTCGGGATGTCGGCGGACGCCGCGTACCTGATCGAGAAGCCGCATCTGCAAGCGCTGCCGGATGTCTTGCCACCGGTCTACGAGCCGCTCGCGCGGGCGGTGGATTTGCACGGCTACGTCTCGGTGGATACCAACCGTTATTCAGTGCCGGAACGTCTGGTAGGCAAGCCGGTGAGCGTCCACAAATACCTTGCCGAGATCCAGGTCTGGCACCGTGGCACGCTGATCGCGAGCCATGCGCGGCGGATCGGCGAACGCGATGCCCGGCACACGCTGCCCGGGCATCACCGCGTGCCCAACCGCGCGAACCCGCGGCCAGCACCGGAACGGCTTCTCTTGGACGATGATCATCCGGCCATCGCCGGCTATGCCGCCGCGCTCAAGCAGCGTGGGCGCGGCTTACAGACGCTGCGCCGTCTGCTGGAGATGAAGCGCACCTATCCCGCCGAGCCGTTCCTCGCCGCCATCGAGCAAGCCCTGCGTTATGGGTTGTTCGATCTTGGGCGCCTGGAAGCGCTCGTCCTCAAGTTTGCTGCCGGTGAGTTCTTCCGTCTTCCCGACGAAGTTGAGGACGATGCTTGATCAACTGCGCGGCCTGATCGCCCAGCTTCGATTCCGCGGCATGGAGGCGGCGCTCGATGCCGAGATCGAGCGTGCCGAGCGTGACCGCGTCGTGCCGATCGAGTTGCTCTATCGGATGCTGGCCGAGGAGGCTGCATCGAAGCGCCAGCGCAGTCTCGCCTATCGGCTGCAGCAGGCGCACATGCCATGGGACTGGACGCTGGAGAGCTTCCCGTTTGCCCGTCAGCCAGGGATCGACAAGGGACAGATCCAAACGCTTGCGGGTCTCGACTTCCTGCGCCGCGCCGACAATTTGCTGTTGATTGGGCCACCCGGTACCGGCAAGACCGGAATTGCACTGGGATTGTTGCGCGAAGCCTGTGTCAATGGATATCGTGGCCGGTTCTACAATGCCCAGGCGCTGCTCGACGAACTCTATGCATCGCTCGCCGATCGCTCGTCGCTGCGGCTGCTGCGGCGCCTGAGCCGGTTCCAGCCCTTGCTCATCGACGAGCTCAGCTATCTCACGCTGAAGCCCGAACAAGTCGACATGTTCTTCCGTCTGATCGATCAGCGCTATCTGCGTGTCTCCACCATCATCACCACCAATCTCGACCTGCCGGCCTGGTATGATCTGTTCCAGAAGAAACAACTGGTGGATGCCTTGCTCGACCGGCTGCGGCATCGCTGCATCGTCATTCGCATCAACGGACCCTCCCTGCGGGCCCCACCGTCTGAAACGGATGCGCCGTGCCGTCCGCTGCTCCACACCCCGCCGACCAGCGTGAAACCACGCCGCTCCCAGACGTCGAAATGATGGCGCCTTCCAGCGACGAACGCCGACGCCAACGCTGAGCACCGCACGAGGATGGCGGTGGATATGTGGACGACAAAGCGTGTCGCCCACATATCCACCGCCACAACAGCAACTACAAATTCATCGATTCAATCAGAAGAT
Source organism: Acetobacteraceae bacterium (assembly GCA_030039695.1). The sequence continues at coordinate 210 of JASHVB010000897.1, read as the reverse complement.
CAGAGAGCACGCCGCCTCCCGGCCATCTCTCCCATCACCAGCCCGGCACCGAACTCAGAATGCAACACCTGCGCATCCTGAGGGTCACCTTGCTTGAGCATAAATGGGTCAGTTCTGGTGAGCGTCGAGGCGAGGAAATGGTCGAGTGGCCAAGTCGAACGACAGATTAACCGACTCAAGACTCTGAAGCGAGCGATGTATGGCCGCGTC
>JASHVB010000896.1 GCA_030039695.1 Acetobacteraceae bacterium | reverse complement strand
TCGACGTCACGCGCGCTGTCGGCCATGTCAATGGAGAAATCGCCCGCGCTCTTGCCGGCATTGACGCTATCGATCAAGTGCAGGTCGACGAGGGCCTGATTCGCCTGGATGGAACCCCCAGCAAATCGAGATTGGGGGGTAACGCGTGCATCGCCGTCTCTTTGGCATCCGCGCGCGCCGCAGCGGCAGCGACGGGGGAGCCGTTGTACCGGCACATCGGAGGTCGCAATGCGAATACTCTTCCGGTACCGCATGTTCAGATTTTCGGTGGAGCCGCTCACGGAGCGCCGGGGCTAAACATCCAGGACTATATGGTGATATGTCCAGGTGCTCCCAGCTTCGCCGAGGCCGTCGACTGGACAGCAGAGATCTACCGCGCAGCTGGCACGCTCGTGGCAGGCGCGGGCAATGCATGCGGCGTTACGGATGGCGGAGGCTGGTGGCCCCGGTTCAATTCGAATGAACACGGGCTCGAGGACCTCGTCCGAGCGATCGAGCTCGCCGGCTTTTCACCTGGCATGGGAGTCGGCATCTCAATCGACGTAGCCGCTTCCGAATTCGGTCATGGCGGTACTTACATAATCGCGCCGAGTGGGCGACGAATTGACACAGAGGCGATGATCAAGCTGCTTCTGCGCTGGGTCAGGCGGTTTCCGATCATGTCGATTGAGGATCCTCTTGCAGATGACGACCACCCCGGTTTCGTTGCTCTTACGCGGCAAATAGGCGACCGCGTCCAGATCATCGCCGATGATCTTGTGACGAGCGACGTGGGCCGTATGCATGAGGTCGCGCTACGCAGATCGGCAAATGCCGTGTTGCTGAAGCCCAATCAGCGGGGCACTTTGACCGAGGTGCGGCGTACCTGGCAGGCAGCGCGGCAGGCCGGATTTCGAGGGGTGATCGCCACGCGCTCCGGCGAAACCGAGGACGTATCCATCATCGATCTCGCTGTGGGATGGGGGATCGGTCAGATTAAGATTGGTGGCTTCTCGCGTGGTGAACGCATAGCGAAGATCAACCGAGGCCTCCGCATCGAAGAGGCATTGGGAACGCAAGCACGTTTTGCCGGTAGCGAGGTGCTTCGCAATGTCATTAGCTAGGATGTTGCCGATCTTACCTTCAGTCCTTGGATTTGGATAACCGGTCTTAAGTGAAGTCCGACGAGCGGGTCTCTGCCCTCACAACCAACATGCGGCCAGCGTTCGGAGCGACGTCAAGTGACTCCTTCACGCGTCTCTCGCGCGCTGTTATCGCGAAACCCTCGATGACGCGCCGTGCGTGCCAGTGCCGGGTCTCTCGTCATATTCCAAGCCGTACCAGTTCCGGTTTTCCATGGGTCCTTTCCGAGCGCCGCTAACGATTGATCGGGGGGGCAACGACAGCGCCGCGTTACGAGCATCGGGTCGGATACTTCACCAACGTATCGACGATCAAGCACAAGTGCTATCCCGGCTCGCGCGCGAACTGGATGGGTTACGATGTCATCCGCTTCAGCTAGCTCCTTTGTCAATCCTCTATTCGAAATGGCGGATCTTGCCGATATTTCGGCATTGACGATCATGCGGTCCGCGTTTAGCGGCCTAAATATCTTCCGTGAGGTCAGGCGGCCATGAGTGATCATGTCCCTGCTGAACGCACCGACCACTCCTGCACGCGCTGCATGACTGTGCTGGCCAGGGCAGAGCCCCTCAAGTTCGCAGGTTTATCCGGCAAATACCGCGAGTCCTTCGTGCGCCCGGGACAGCCGTCATGACCGTGATGCTGCGTACCGTGTCCTTGACGAAGTCCTTCACACTGCATCTGCGCGACGGTTTGCGGTTGCCCGTCCTATCCAATGTCAATTTGGACGTGCACAAGGGGGAGTGCGTGGTGTTGGCCGGCCCATCCGGGGTCGGCAAGACCACATTGCTGCGCAGCTTATACGGCAACTACCACACCGAGAGCGGCGCGATCCTCGTACGCCACAGGCGGGAGATGATCGATATTGCCTCGGCCGATCCTCGCACGGTCCTTGCGGTCCGGCATGAAACGATGGGCTATGTGAGCCAGTTCCTGCGAGTGGTGCCCCGGGTTTCGGCGCTGGACGTGGTGGCCGAGGCGCTGCTGGTACGTGGCGTGGCGCAGGCCGCGGCTCAGGACGAGGCACGCACGCTCCTCGCTGAACTCAATATTTCGCCACGCATGCACGTGATCCCGCCCAGCACGTTTTCGGGTGGCGAACAGCAGCGCGTGAACCTGGCGCGCGGCTTCATCGCCCATCAAGCGATTCTACTGCTTGACGAGCCGACCGCGTCGCTTGATCCCGAGAGTTGTGCGATCGTTGTACGCATGGTTCGGGACGCAAAGGCCCGCGGCACCGCCATCGTGGCGATTTGCCACGACGCCAGTTTCCGTGAGGCCGTGGCTGACCGGCTGTTCACGTTGCCATCATATCAACACCCCGAATAATCCAAGAGACGCGTGAAGCCCGTCCATTCGGGCTGGCGTTCGAGCCTGGCTCCAGACGAGATGCGTACTCCCTCCTCCGTCGGCCAGGATCCTGGTGCGGTTCGAAGGCCCGCCGCAAGGTAGGGCTTGACCTGAAGGCGACGACCCCGGCCGGTGCACTTCGCAGCTGACCGCTTGGCTGATCACCATCTCGCCTTGCGCTCTCGCAAGGCTCAACTTTAAACCAAGCGCGCGGCGATCCGCTGCAGGATCTTCATCTGCCGCCCCCGCGTTGACGCTCTCGCCTGTGACGGCAAACCCCCACTCTTGACAGTCGAATCGGACGAACCGTGGAAGATTATAGCTCGGTACCGGATTCGATTCTACGTTGTATCCTGTCATCTTTATGAGAAGGGCTCGCGGTCAGTTCCTCAAACGCGGGGCCAGGAAGATATCTGTCCAGGACGTCCGCCGGCAATCCGTCAGATTGAATTTGTCCACTTTCCAACCAGATCAATCGATTGCACCACTCGGACAGAATTGAAGGAGAGTGACTGGCCAGCACCAGGATGTCAGCATGACGGACCATGCCCTCGACCCGCTCCTTCGCCTTTTCAATGAAGACGGCATCACCAGCAAGGATCCACTCGTCCATCAGCAGGACCTCGGGTGAAGAGGCTGTCGCCATCGCAAAGGCGAGCCGCAGTACCATGCCGGAGGAGTAGTTCCGTACCGGCAAGTCGAGAAATTGCGCCAGTTCAGAGAAATCCTCGACATCGGCGACCAGCCTTTCGATCTCTGCCGCCGCCAGGCCCAGGAAGTATCCTCTTAACCGAATGTTCTCACGGCCGGTCAGATCCATGTTCATTCCATTCGAGGGATCTAAAAGGGAGGTTAGCCGGCCTTCCATGGAGAGAGAGCCGACGGTTGGTTGATAGATACCCGACAGCACCCGGAGCAGGGTGGTCTTACCGGACCCGTTTGATCCGACAAGCCCAAGACGATCACCCGATACGAGGCTGAAGGATATGTTCCGCAGCGCCTGCACGACGGTACGATGCTTGTGGTCCTGGCCGAACCGGCCGGAAGCCCTGCCAAGAATAGTCTTTTTCAGCGAGCGGTTATCGCTGTGATAGAGTGGGAAATCCACGGAAATATTGAGCGCCGTGAGATGTACCATAGCCTAGGTGGCCCGGCCGCGTGTACGCGCAAATTGGAGAGCGCTCACACCGAGGAGGATCGTCGAAACAATCACGATCTTCAGTACCATCTTGATGGTCAGCAGCGTGCCGAGCAAAGGTGCGCGGAGGACTTCGAGACGGTAGAAAACCAGATTGAACCGGATTAGCGATCCGTCGGGGAGAACAGCAGCCCGTTCACGCAGAGTGCGAGTTGTGGATCCCGCCCGCTGATTTAGGGCCATCCAGAACGTCCCGGCGGCGGCGTGCATTCGACGGATGGGGCCTGCGTGACGGAATTTCAGCGGCTGGCCGGGTGGGTGCATTCGCACCTCACGCAGCGGTGCCGAAAATCTGCCGGTAGACGTCACAGCCGAAACTCGTCGGCAGTGGCTTCGCCTCGCGAAGGCGGAAGTTTCTTGTTCCGTCCTCTCCTCGATCGGCACGCAAAAACAGCACCTGATCGCTCGCAAGAAAGGACCGTGCGAATTCGTACATGTGGGAGACGAAGAAAACAGTCACATCATTCTCTAACAGCGCCGACACGATTTGCCGGGCGATCTCCGCCCCCTCCCGTTCGTTGGTCGCTGCGAACGACTCGTTGAACAATACCATTGCGCGGCGGCGAATCCGGTCCCCGATTGCGCTTATTCTCACAAGTTCTTCGTCGAATTTGCCGCTTCGCATGTTCCGGTCCTCTTCACGCTTGTAGTGAGTGAAGAGGCCCGTGTGCAGCGATGCCGTGTAGGCATCGGCAGTGACGAACATTCCACATTGCAGCATCATCTGCGCCAGGCCAACGCTGCGCAGAAATGTCGATTTCCCACCGCGGTTCGCGCCGGTGATGATGACAAGTGGCTTCCCGTCTGCATCGACGTCATTGCCGATGACCTTGCCGCCCAGGGTCAAGGCAAGGCAGACATCCCGCAAATTCCGGCAATGAAAGCGGCGAGCAACCTCAGTCGGGTCGGGAAAGGCGATTGGTTCGCCGATTCGACCGAGCTGATCTGCGAGGTTGAGACAGCCGATATAGAAGGCAAGCTCGGCGCGGAGCGCCTTCAGGAAGCCAAGGACGTGCTCTGCGGATTGGAAAAGGGCATCCGAGATCAAGATGAGGCCTCTGTTCTGCAGCGCACTGAATGCCTTTGCACCAGCCTCGTCGCGCGGGTGTAGTTGCAAGGTATAGGTCTGGGCACCTGGCGTGAGGACCGCCTGCAACCAGCTCAGATCGCGTGGCTGCGGCTTACGGAGCATGACCCCGACACCTTTGCCCCCATCGCCGATCTGCGCGCTCAGAAGCACTCCCTTTCGGAAGGTCAGGTTATCCAGGTCCGTGGTCGCAGCTTCCAAATAGGCGTCGTCGAGGTCACGCTCCAATGTAGCGAAGAACTGCCTGAACCCTGGCGACTTGAAGCTACCGGCGTTCGTGGCGCAGCTACGGCGTAGACGGCGAAGGACCTCGAGGCTGCTTTGCAGCGTCCGCACGGCGCTTCCTACCCTCGCCGACGCCTCATGTCCGTAAAGGCTGAAGTCCCAGCTGCGCTCCCGACTGAAGGGTTCGGTGGCCATCGCATAGAACTGTCGTACGACGGCCTGGTTGGCCAGACAGTCCTTCAGAATTTCCTGCCGGTAACGGATCGTGGCGATACCGTTCGCCCAGGCGTCCGCACAGGCCGCCGTCATGATATTGTACAGATAGCGGTCGCCGGCGGCCGCCACATTGAGCAGGACGTCCAGTTCAATGTCCTGAGTGAGTTCTCGCTTGGACTGAGAGGTAGCATCGAAATTCCGGTCGGGGTGCATCAGAAATGTCTTCATGGCTGTACCCTCGTCCGCAGTCGGTCATATGTGACGCCGTGCTTCTCCGCCAGCGACAGCGCGTAGGCGAGACCGTCGGCCGGCCTGCGGATGAGCTTAAAGGTCCGGCGGGCCGGATCATCCGGCATCACCGTACTCATCATGCTGACTGTTTTGTCACCGAGCGTCGACAGAGCATCGATGAACGTCACGCACACTCCGATGGCGTCGGTCTCGAGCATCTGGTGAACCACCCTCATGCTTAGGAAGGTCTGATCGTCGAGGCTGGTTGAATTGAAGATCTCGTTGAGCACGAAGACGCTGTCGGAGGTCATCGCCCGGACGGTGTGGTGAAGGCGGACGAGGTCGTCCTCCAACTTTCCCCGCAAATTGGTGATATCCTCCTCGCGCTCGAAATGCGTGAAGATCTGGTCCGGAAGAAACAGGCGCGCATGCCTTCCAGGCACCGGACAACCAAGACCGGCGAGAAAGTGCAGTTGACCGAACATGCGTGCAAACGTCGTTTTTCCACCCTGGTTGGGCCCGGTTACGACGATCAATCGCTCCGGGTCGCGCAGAAAGAAATCGTTGCAGACGATCTGATCATTCCCTCTCACGAGCTTCGCGGCCAAGGCAAGGTCGAAGCTTCCGGAAACCTCTAACTCTTTATTCCGTGCGGAGACCCCGGGATAGCAGAGTGGCAAACCCCGCTGTTTGATGGGTTCGATAAAGTCCAGGTACGCGATGAAGAAGCCAATTTCCCGGTCGAAGCTTGCAACCACGTCGTCGATAAACGTGGAATGCTGCGCGACGTAACTCTCGAGATCCCTGAATTCTTTCCAGAACAGGCGTCCGACAAACTCGAGGATGCCTTCCTCAATGTGATTGAGAGAGAAGTCGTCTTTTGCTTGTTGCGGAGATGACGGTTCGATATCCGTCTCTCTAAACCGTGAGAACCGCTCGAGCACGGTGACAGCATAGTCAGGCTCGGACGCGTACTTCCGTACGATGACTTTGTCGCCACGGAAGAGTGTTCCGTAGCTGAGCCTCAACATTACCTCACGGAGGCGCCGCGCTTGCGTCGCGAGCTGGGAAAAGGGCTCTGACCTAGCATAGCCACTGAGGTAACGTCTCAGATCATTCAGCCCGGCGGAGTGCAGCGCGAGGGCTTCCAGCGACTGCAGCAGCAACCGCACGCCTTCACAGTAGAGATGAATGGCACGCAAAACGACCATGTGCCGGTGACGCTTGTAGGAGATTCTGTCGGCGTAGGCGACGTTCGCGCGGACGGTGCGCATTGTCTCACAAAAGACAGGGAAGGCCTGGAATACTTCAGCGCGTTCGAGGTCGGCAAACACAGCCTGCCGGTAGCGAACGATTTCCTCGTTTCTGTAGGTCGAGTAGAAGATCGGTCGTAAAACGTCTTCGTCTCGTTTGGCCACGATTGCGGCAACCACCTGATCGAGATTCAGATCAATGAAACACGGTGGTTGCTCGTTGCGCTCTGCTCGTTGCTGTTCCAGGCCCGGTGGGAACAGAATGCTCCGGAACATAGGGATGCCCGACGCGTCGCTCTGGACCGGCCCACTTCGGGGCAGCGGGTCCAGCTGTTTCTGCGAATCCGGCTCGTCGGAACGAAGATGTCGTCCCCCAGCGCTCACGCTATCGGAAAGCAACGCCTCAGCGTGCGCAAGAGTAATGGAGTTTGGACGGTATGCTCTCATCATGACCCTGCCTCGGCGGCCGACGCCGGCTCGCGATTCAACTGGCAGGAGTCATCAGCACACAGAGCATGACAGGGGACTCCATCCCCGTGCTCCACATGTAGGCCCAGCCCTGTCGGGTGTCAATGATATGTCCGGTGAAACATATCGTGCCGTTCGCTGTGTCCGGGCTGAACCACGCGCACTGTCCCGTAGCATTCTTCCGTGAACAACGGCGCTATGCTTCGTACGTCGGTCGTCGTCCTCTTGATTGGCTGTGTCTCCCTGCTCTACTCGCCCGCTGCGCAGGCAGGCTTGACGGCATTCATCGCCGTCATGGCGGTTGCCGGCTTGTCGGCGTTCGAATTGCGCCCGACCGCTCTGTTGCGCAATATTTTCGCAGTTAGGTACCCTACTACTCGGTCGCAATCCCTCCCGCGGGTCAGGCCGCCTATGTCCTTGACGGTCTGCTCTACTACGACGCGGATATGAACATTGCCACTCATCACACGAATGGTGGCGGCGTCAGCGGTCACGTCTTTGCTTTGGCGGGACTTGCTCGGATTTTATCTCGTACCGCACATCGCCAACCGCGCAGAGAGACGGCTATATGCATTTGGTGCGGCAAGCACGTGGCCTGCACTGGAGCCCTTCATCGCTGGCCGCGTCGACGAGAAACTCGTCACTGCCTATTGGGACGACCCGTTGCGCTTGGCTGCATCGGTGCGCACCGGGCGGCTTCCGCGGACTGCGCGGCGGTGTCCCGTGGCTCGCTGAGGCGGCATGATGTTCGCCGTCTGTCCCGCTTGGGGTGAATCCAGCGGCCGTTCTATCGCGTGATCACGACGAGAAGCTCCGGCCCAATCTACCCACCGCTGCTGAGGGGTGGGGAGCCAAGGGAGAATTCCGAATTGAGCGGACCCAGTCGGCGCGAGGGAGATCCCGAGATTAACGAAATGGTCCCGAGTTAACTGCAAGCGCAACCCATTGTTCTGCCTGGTTCTTGGTCCGCTCATTAACGGCAACACGAGATCTGCCAAACCTCATGAGCCACCACTCGTCGCCGTCGCTTCCTTCAAGCAAGCTGCATCGCCCTCGGCGTGATGGCCTCGTCATGAGCAGCACAATGAAAAAAAGAGCTGCAAGATCTGACGGAACCGCCGAACGACCGCGCGACACTCCTTGAAGTGGATCGCCTCTAGCTTGGCCTAATCAGACCGAGCGTTTCCGCTATCGCGCGGTTGGTGACAGTCCTCCGGCCTGGTGGCACATGCAGCGTGCTTCCTGGATTTACGTAGGCCTGTGTTAGGTGGACCAGCGCAATGCGCGTCATGACGGGCGCTGCACCCGGAAAAAGCGGGGCTTCGTATACCGTCACCTCGTGTGCCACGCCGTAGAGTTCCGTCAGACGCGAGATCAACAGCGGGAACCCGTGAAGGTAATACCCACCTAGGCGATATGTCCGATCGCCAAGAACACCGACTTGCCAAAGGATGAGATGCGCCGAAGTATCGACGGCGCGCGAGTTCACGAGGAAATCGGTGGCTTCGAACGACTGGCAACCGGTGACGGCGGGATCTACCCCGAGATCAGCGAAGAGGCAGTCTTCCGCCGAAATGCCCGGCAGCATATGCGCGGTGTATCCTTCTGCTCGTGCTCGCCGCACCGCTTCATGGGTAGGGTAAGCAAAAACGCCCGGGTGTCCGTAGAATGCGGCGCAGGTAAGCCGGCCGGCACGGACGCAGCTCAGCATATGCTCGATCATGGCCTCATAGCTATGACTGCGATCGACACCTTCGCCATAGTACCCTCGCAGCGACATGGCGCCGTTCGGGTTGAGCTTGCGAATGACCTCCTCTGCTATTGGGTCGGCCACCAAGTAGAGCACGGACTCTGCAAGACGGATCCAGGCGATTGCCTCGATTGTAAGCTGCCCTACGGTACGTATACCCGTGCCTACGACGACCAGCGAGCCTCGATGTGTTGTATCGGCGCGAAGTTGCTGTTCGGGAACATCGCCGGGAGGTCGGCCGAGCAAGGCATTCCAGATCGCGGCGGCACCGCCAGCGAGTGCTTGCCGGGTTGGTAGATCGAGGTCAGCCGATTGAGCGACCGCCTGCGGATCTCGCAGATAAGCCGCCAGGGCTTCGGGGTCGATCGCCAGCCGGGTAAGGAACTGCCGCAGCGTGCTCACTTGATACTCCGCAGCGACGCGCGATCAGATGTCCACTACCAAAACCACGATGCTAACTGTTGGGGTCGGCGTTGGAGTGGGAGTTGGCGTTGGGGTGGGTGTTGGGGTGGGCGTCGGCGTCGGCGTTGGGGTGGGCGTTGGAGTGGGAGTTGGTGTTGGGGTGGGCGTCGGAGTGGGAGTTGGAGCTCCCGACACGACGGGCTGCGGACAAGGGCACGGGCAACAGACCTGCACGGGAGGGTACGGAGGGTATGGCGGATAGGGCGGGAATGGCGGGAAGGGGGGATAAGGCGGATTGTACATATCGCCTCCTTGGCGACGGGTTCGACGGCGGTGCGAAGTGTTAAGACCTAGGCTCTTTGCGATCACCTTGCGGGGTTCTCGCCTCCCTCGCAGCAGATCGCCCCTTTGCGCTGTCGTCCTGCTTCACGTCGCCTTGACTGCCTGGGTGTGGTGGCTCGCCGCCGCGGTGCTCCTCCAAGATTTCAGCATCGCGCACGTGCCGAAGCACATTGTCCACTGCTTCAAGCGCCTCCTCGAGCGAATGAGCGACGGCGTGGGAGCGTTCCACCTTCTCCCGTAAGCGCGTAACGATTCGTTCGTGCAATTGAATACGCGTTTCTAGTCGCTCGTGGACACGGCGGGTTTGGGAAAGCAGTGCAGCCAACCAAGCGCGAAACGCAAACGTCGGCCATAACTTGCCGTTGTTATGATCGCTCACGATTGGCTCCCCTCAGGGCTCGTTACGTGTCGAACGAATCGCTTGACTAGTGTGGCAGCGGATTCGCCGAGATCGAGCAGCGCATCGACGCTGGAGAGCGCGGAGGGGTCCGGGAAGCCCCCGAGCATGAGCCTGCGCGTTGCCTCTTGTGTAGCGGGAACGGCCTGGCTTGCGGCGGGCGAGGGGGTGGTCGCTTGCACCGCAGGTGCGGGCTGCGCGGCTGCTGGAATTGTCGCCTGCGCGCCCATTTGCACGCTCCCCTGACAGCCGCACCCGCAGCCACCGAAGATAACATAGGGGGGGTAAGGCGGGAACGGCGGGTAGGGCGGGAACGGCGGGTAGGGCGGGAACGGCGGATGTGGTGGAGCTTCCGGCGGTGGCAGATGGTGCGGCCCCGGCGACCGGTCCCATGGTCGGTACTCGCGTGCCTCGTGGCCGCTATGCTCGTCTTCATGCTGGCGCGGCTGGCTGGGGGAGGGTTGGTGGCGCGGCTCTGCCGCAAGATCACGCGCTATTTCTGCGGCCCCACGCAGCGCATCAGAGGCCGCGTGTAAAGATTCGCTCAACCGCCACAACTCACGCATGGTGCGCCTCGCGCATTTGCGGGTCCCAGGGCCAGCCCGGAGCTCGCTGACCCTGCAATTATTGCCACCTACGGACATTACCCGATTGAAGTGTCCGAAAGCAAGCTGATAATTGAGGCTCGGAGCTACGATCGACAGTGCGAGTTCAGCGAGCGACGCGAGTTGACCTCGAAGGATGAAACCGCGATTGGGCCGATGTATCCCAGTGTTGGGATAGAGCAGGGGAAATGCAATGACCGGGCATGAATGGATGCGAACCATACGCCAGTCACTCGCCGCGCTTCAACCCGACACTGAAGACGCCGCGGTGCAGGATTTCTTCTACCGTCACTATCAAGCAAACGTGCCCACGTTGCTCGGACTGAGACCGTGGCGGGCGTTTGCATGGACGATCGACACGCTGCGGGACAGGATCGGAAATGCAGAGGTTGAGATACAAGCCGGCCGGTTGGCCGACCCACAGTACGAACTCAATTCACCCAGTCATAAAATGGTCATGCCGTTCCGAACATTCCTTGACCACATGCTGTTGGGATCAGGTAATGACGTGTATATGACGGCACAGAACCGCTCTAGTAACTCGGCAGCATTGGCGCCACTGTGGCGTGACATTGGTCCCCTGCCTTCGTTCCTACGACCATGTCCCGATGCTGCTTATGTCTGGCTAGGTCGCGATACGGTCACGCCGCTGCACCACGACGAGACCAATAATCTGATGTGTCAGGTCATGGGGTGGAAGCTATTGCGCCTCTTCGACCCGGATCAGCGCGACAGACTTGATAACTACGTCGGCGTGCATAGCCGTTTGGGATGGGTCACGGACGCAATGGTCGTAGAACGTGGACTGACGGTCCGCGACGTCTGGCTCCAGCCAGGTTCTGCGCTGTTCCTGCCGATCGGTTGGTGGCATTGCGTCAAAGCTATCGGTGTCGCGATGACGTTCGTTTATACAGATTTCGTCTGGCAAAACTTTTGGTGTCGGGTCTCGGATTGAGGCGGTCCACTGAAGGATTTGGCAGAATTTCTGGGGGAGTGGAAAAACCCCTGGTCTTGCCACCCGGACCGTGGACGATTGGCCTGTGCAGACGGGGGGTTCCGTCAGCATTCACGCCAGACCGCAATTCCGGGGAGGGTTCTGTTGGGACATGATAGCTCGTGCACGGGGGAGCGCGGCGGATGGAATGCGTCGCTTGTGGCGAGCAGTTCAACGAACGGCCTGGCAGGTCCCTCAATCGCACGCGGTATCCGTCCGACGTCATCGCGCTCGTTGTCTTCTGGCGACTGCGTTACAAGCTGAGTCTGGGCGATCTGCCGGTGTCAGGGTGCCGAAAACCAGTGGATAAGTGCTCCATCGTGCAGTTGATGCCGTGTAATGGACTCCTGCGGTCGGCAATTCCGGAGATTGCGGCAATCTCGGGAATCAGCCGGACCCCACAGAAGGGCGCAAACTCCCGTCCAACCGCAGCACACCTCCATCTAGGCCACGTACCGTTCCATGGGACCCGTCCAACATCGGCGATTAACCTTGCAACAATTCGGGAGAGATCCGATGAACGCTACAGCAGGGTTTGGTAATGCACTCACACGCCTAAACATCGTCGAAGCATTTTTCCACGACAAACGCGGCGTTCCGATTATCGATGTTGCTATCGCTAAGAGTGGAACGCAGCCGAGCGTCAGGAACGCAGAGCAATTAGCCCGCCTGCTAACAATGGCCCCGCTGCTGTATACGCTGGTGGTGGAAGCAACAAAGGAGTGGGAGTGAGGGGCATTGGATAGTCTAGCGGGCTCTGGATGGAAATAGCGTAGAAAAAATACAGGGTTACGGGATAGCTCGTTGATCATTCATGGCACATCGTTCCTGAACTTCGCTGTTTCTCCAAGTGATTGATTTGATGGCATCAACAACCCTAGCGAACGGATCAAGCCGTTCGATTTGACGGTTGTTCCGACGGTCCCATCGGAAGTAGTGCATCTCGTTTCAGGAAGTACCGTCAGATACGGCTTATTCATCAAATCGTCCAAGTTTGGAGAGCAGATCTCATGTGTCGCCAACACAGCGAATCGGCTCCTCCATGCGGGTCCAGGTCAGCCGACTTCGAGCTCCGGCCGCCGTAGCATCATCAACTCACCGAAGCCGAAATTCTGCAACACAACCGTCTGCCACTGTAGTGCGACGTCGTTGACCGGCTGGAATTGCTCTGGGCCAACGAGAGTTCGCACGGGGCGCGTGCCTGCTTGCATCT
>JASHVB010000895.1 GCA_030039695.1 Acetobacteraceae bacterium | reverse complement strand
CCAATGCCGCGGCGCGGTCCATGCGCATCGACGGGTTTCCGGTCTTGACTTTCGCCAACGACGCGGATCGGGCACGGGCTCACGCCTCCGTGGCAATGGCGGCATGCAACGAGGACTCAAAACTGTTCATTGGCGCAGTCGCTCGGATCATCGCCGAGCCGGATGACATCGTGACGGTGAACAAACACGCCGGCCGGGCCAGACTGATCGTGCTATTTCCGGAAGACTCTGAGCTGGCGTCGGTCGCCCGGCATGTCGATCAGTTGCGCGCCATGCCGCGGTTGCGCGGGCTGCGGCACTACAGAGTGCTACAGCAAGGCAGAGCACCCAACAGCGTCATTCCTCATCTGCAGGCGAACGCGGCTGCCATGGCGCAGGCATGGTTTGACTCTCTGGTCGATCTGGAATGCGCGGCCGTTGGGATCGACACTCCAGGCCTGGCATCGTTCGCATGTGAGGAACACCAGCTAGCCTGATGTCTTGCTCTCTGTCACTCCGCTGAACGCCGCAACGGACCCCTGATCTGCTTGCCGGGTCAAGCCTGCCGGCGATTGCGGCGGCCCTTCGGACCGGCAATGACAGACAGACGCTTGTGAGCCGTTGAAGCCCGTCGCAGACTTGGCCGCAACATGGGCCGGAGGGAACGCACATGAAGATCGGTTTCATCGGGCTTGGCATGATGGGGGCCGGCATGGCGAGCAACCTGCAAAAGGCAGGACACGCGCTCGTCGTCCACGACCTGTCACGTCAGGCGGCGTCGCGACATCTCGCGAATGGTGCGGTCTGGGCAGAAAGTCCGCGCGCGGTCGCCGAAGCGACGGACCTGGTATTCACGTCGCTGCCGACGCCGGCCGACGTGGAAGCGGTCGGCACAGGCGAGGACGGTCTGATCGAAGGCTTCCGCAAGGATGCGGCATGGTTCGATCTTTCTACCAATGCGGTCAACGTGGTGCGCGCGCTGAACCCCACGTTTGCGGATCGCGGCGTGGCGTTCCTCGATGCGCCGGTCAGCGGCGGGCCAAGTGGCGCCGCCAGCGGCCGCCTCGCGATCTGGGTCGGCGGCGATAAGTCGGTGTTTGACAAATATAAGCCGGTGCTGGATGCGATGGGCGACGCCGCGCGCTATATTGGCCCGATCGGCGCGGGCACCATCGCCAAGCTGGTGCACAATGCCGCGGGCGCTGCGGTAAGCACTGTGCTGGCCGAAGTGTTCACCATGGGGGTGAAGGCCGGCGTGGACCCGCTGCCGCTATGGGAGGCGATCCGGCAGGGTGCAGGCGGCCGAGCGCGGTTGTTCGATCGCATGTCGCGCGGGTTCCTCACCGGCACCTACGATCCACCGGATTTTGCGCTGCGGCTGCTGCACAAGGACGTGTCGTTGGCATGTCAGTTGGCGCGCGATGTCAGCGTGCCGATGCGGTTGACCAATCTGGCACATCAGGAGCTGACCGAAGCGCTGAATCGCGGTTGGAGCCAGCGGGATTCGCGCGTCAGCATGTTGCTGCAGCAGGAGCGTGCCGGCATCGAGAAGATCGCGGTCCCGCCCGACAGGCTGAAGGCCGTCCTGGACGCTGATAACTAAGTCGCTGCAACGGGGAGACCGCTCATGCAACTCGGCGCATTGATGCCGCTTGGCGATATCGGCGGCGATGCCGCGACGGTTCGCGAATACGCGCAGACCATGGAATCGATGGGCTACGACTTCATTGAGGCACCCGACCACGTGCTGGGCGTCAACGCCGCTTCTCGCCCTGGCTGGGACCGTAACGACAACGAGGACCTGTTCCACGACCCCTTCGTGCTGTTCGGATTCCTGTCTGGCTGCACATCGAGGATCGGCTTCTCGACCGGTGTGCTGATCCTGCCGCAGCGACAGACCGTTCTTGTCGCGAAACAGGCGGCTTGTCTCGACGTGCTGTGCGGCGGACGCTTCCGCCTCGGCATTGGCGTCGGCTGGAACGAGGTGGAATACGTCGGATTGAACGAGACCTTCAAGAACCGCGGCCGTCGTTCGGAAGAACAAGTGCAGGTCATGCAGGCGCTGTGGGCGAATAAGCACGTGGACTTCAAGGGCCGCTACCATACGATCGAGGATGCCGGCATCAATCCACGTCCGCCCTCCGGGCGTGTGCCGATCTGGTACGGTGGCCATCACGACGCGACGCTGCCCCGCATTGCCAGGTGGGGCGATGGCTGGATGCCGAATGCCTTTCCGCCGGATGACAATGCGCTCGCTGTCTTCGAGAAGTTGCGCTCGCTCACGCGCGAAGCGGGCCGCGATCCGTCCACCGTTGGCATCGAGGTGTGGACGTCCTGCGGCAGCGGGACACCCGCCGACTGGGCGAAGGAAGCGGCGTTCTGGAAGCGTGCTGGCGCGACGCATATCGCTCTAACGACCACATTCCATCGCCGCCATCACCATCGCATCGCCGGCCATTCGATCGCCGACCACCTTGCCGCCGCGAACCTCTATCGCGATGCCGTCGGCAGCGCTCTGTAAGGTCGGCAGCGCGGCATAAGTGAGCGGATCGATAGATCTCGGGCCGCCACGATCGGTCGGCGACGGCCGCTCCGATCCGATCTTCTGCGCGATCACACATGGTCGGCGGAGAGACTCGGATCGAAGTACGTGGTGGCGGCGGATCACGTGCGAATGCCGATCCCGACACCGACACGGGTGACCCGCGCGTCGGCACGCCGCAGACGGCGTAGCGCGATCGGCCCGCCGGTTCGGCTACGTCGCCGGCGGTGGGCGGGGCGTCGACCCCGCCGCGAGCGGGTCAGGCGGTCGGCGGCGACCCGGACGGGCGGTCGGATCCCACGCGGACTGGCGCCTCAGGATGGGCGCCCCCGCCGGGACGGGGCACAGCGGCGCGCGGCGGTTGGCCTGCAGCGGCTGAGGATGGCATTACCTTGTTCCACCGGGCAGCACCCTCTACCCTTGTGCCCCGCCACCTCCCGGGACTGCCCGCATGCCCGATCAGACCGCCTACAAGCGCGTCCTGCTGAAGCTCTCGGGCGAGGCCCTGTTGGGCCGGCGTGACTATGGCCTGGACAACGACACGGTCCGCGCCATCGCCGTCGATATCGGCGCCGTGGTTGCCATGCAGGTGCAGGTCTGCGTCGTGGTCGGCGGGGGCAACATCTTCCGTGGCGTGTCCGGTGCTGCGGCAGGGATGGAGCGCGCCCAGGCTGATTACATGGGAATGCTGGCGACCGTGATGAACGCGCTGGCCATGCAATCGGCGCTCGAAGCGCACGGCATCCCGACGCGCGTGCAATCGGCCATCCCGATGTCCAGCGTCTGCGAGCCCTATATCCGCCGCCGGGCGGAGCGCCACATGGAGAAAGGCCGGGTGGTCATCTTTGCCGCTGGTACCGGCAATCCCTTCTTCACCACCGACACCGCAGCCGCCCTGCGCGCTGCCGAGATGATGTGTGACGTTCTGCTGAAAGGGACGCAGGTGGATGGGGTCTACTCGGCCGACCCGCGCCAGAATCCCAACGCGCACCGCTACGACCAGCTCAGCTACCACGACGTGCTGGCGAACAACCTGCAGGTGATGGACGCCGCGGCAATCAGTCTGGCGCGCGAGAACGGACTGCCGATCCTGGTGTTCAAGATACACGCCCCCGGCGCATTCGCTGCGGTGATGCGCGGTGAAGGCCGGTTCACCAAAATTGTGGAAGCGGCGTAACGGCATCAAAGAATAGAGGGTACCCCGAACCAATCCCTGCAGAAGATCGTTTCGATCGGGCGGCCCGGAAAAATGCCAGCCATGCATCGCGATCCCGAGCGGAAAGCCGGGAACATGCCGACTGGGCTTCGGCTTCGGACGCGTTGGCGGTCCGTCGCTCCGTCTCATTCGCCGGTCGTCCGAGAAGCCGGACCGCGCCCCAGGTGATGGTTTGGCTGGTGGGGCTGGCTCCTGCTCCCTGATTCTCCGGTCCTGAACACGATCCAGCACGGCGGTGTCGCCGTCAGCGCCACGTCGGCCACACTGACGGAACTTGGCAGCAGTTCGCTAGTCTGCCCGGCGATCAGGCCCGAGCATATGGCGCATGGCACCAGGCGTGGTGCGCCCTGCCAGGCGGTGTCGGGAGCTTCGGCCGAATCAGCCTGTTGCCGCTCGGTGTCGCCGCAGACTGGAACCGGCCGATGGCAGAATATGGTGGTGATAAACCGCACGCCCGGTCGGAACAGCCGACATCAGCACGAACGCTGAATGCGGGGTTGGGGTGCATCCGGTGACACAGGACGCAATCGGCGGCGTTGAGCCAGGGAAACGCGGCCGCAAGCGCTTCACCCGCATCATGGAACAGTAATAAGATCAGGCCACTGACTGGCTGGGGGACCCGAAAATGGCAGCCGCCGATCTCAACAACCTGAAGCAGGACATCACACGCCGGATGGACGGCGCGATCGAGACCCTGAAGCGCGAGTTCAACGGCCTGCGCACCGGCCGCGCGCACCCGGGGCTGCTTGAGCCGGTAAAGGTACACGCGTACGGCACCGACATGCCGCTGAACCAGGTCGGTAGCGTCGGCGCGCCAGAGCCTCGGATGCTGACCGTGCAGGTGTGGGACCGAGCGCTGGTCGGCGCGGTCGAGAAGGCAATCCGTGAGTCGGGGCTCGGGTTGAACCCCGCGACTGATGGCCAGATGGTCCGGGTCCCGATCCCGCAACTCACCACCGAGCGCCGAACGGAGCTCGCTAAGACCGCGCACAAATACGCCGAGGGGGCGCGTGTTGCGGTGCGTGGTGTGCGCCGTGACGGCATGGAACACATCAAAACGTTTGAGAAGAAGCACGAGATCGGCGAGGACGTGGCGAAAGACTGGTCCGCGGAAGTGCAGAAACTGACCGACAGCTACATTAAGAAGGTAGACGAGACGCTGGCAGAGAAGGAGAAGGACATACGTCAGGTCTGATCGCGCCCTATGTCCGCCGCTGCCCAGCCCGAAATTGTTCCGCCCGATCCGCCGCCCCGGCATGTCGCCATCATCATGGACGGCAACGGCCGCTGGGCCGCCTCGCGCCGCCTGCCGCGGGTTGCCGGGCACCGCGCGGGCGCGCGTGCGGTCCGCCGCACGATCGAGGCCGCGATCGAGCACGGTGTCCGCTGGCTGACGCTCTATGCGTTCTCCAGCGAGAACTGGCGGCGGCCGGCGGGCGAGGTGCTGGATCTGACGGGGCTGCTGCGACAGTACCTGAAGAGCGAAATTGAGGAGCTGCAGGCTAACGGTGTCCGTTTGCGGATCATCGGTGATCGCACGCGCTTCGACCCCGACATTCAGCGCGATCTCGTCGCGGCCGAAGGCCTGACCGCGGCTAATACCAGGCTGAACCTGGTTGTGGCGCTGTCCTACGGTTCGCGAGCGGAGATCGCCGCCGCCGCCCGGGCAGCGGCGGAAGCTGCGCGGGACGGACGGCTCGACCTGGCCGCGTTGGACGAAGCGATGTTCGAAGGTTTCCTCTCGACGGTCGGAATTCCTGATCCGGACATGATCATTCGCACCTCCGGCGAACAGCGGCTGTCGAATTTCCTGATGTGGCAGGCAGCATATGCCGAGTTGGTCTTCCTCGATGTGCTCTGGCCGGATTTCGATGCCAGCCATTTCGCCGCAGCGTTGGCTGAGTTTGCGCGACGGGAACGGCGCTTTGGCGCCCGTCCTGGCTGACCCCGCGGCTATGCGCGCCCGCCGCTGGGGAGATCTACGCCTGCGGGTCCTTTCGGCGGCGGTCCTGTTGCCGATCGCGTTGATTTGCGTGTGGGTCGGGAGGGTGCCGTTCCTGATCTTGCTGGCGGTCGGGACGGCGGGTTTGGTGTGGGAGTGGTTCGATCTTTGGCGCGGCGCACGAGGCGCGCCCCCCTTCCTCTTCGGTGAGCCCGCAGGGAACAGGAACCGACCCGCTCGGGACATTCCCCCCGCCCGTCGCGCCAGGCCGAGTCCTCAAGGAGCGGGGGAGCCGCGCGCCGCGTCCGCCGCAGGACCAGGCATGCTCGCCCTTCTGTCCGGACTGGTCGTAATCCTCCTGGCCGCTTTCTGCGTCGCATGGCTGCGCGCCGACCCTGAGGTCGGCCTGTACAACCTCTTGTTCCTGCTGATTCTTGTCTGGTGTAGCGACTCCGGCGCCTACGTCACCGGACGCGTTGTCCGAGGGCCGAAGCTCGCCCCCCGCATCTCCCCAGGCAAGACCGTTGCCGGGGCGGCAGGCGGCCTCGCCGCCGCAGTACTTGGCGGAACCTGCGTTGCGTTGACGGTTCCGCATCCCACATCCTTGTGGGATGCGGCCATTGTCGCCGCATTGCTGGGCGTGGCTGCACAGGCTGGAGACCTCTTGGAAAGCTACGCAAAGCGCCGATTCGGAACGAAAGACTCGGGCCGCCTGATTCCGGGGCACGGCGGATTACTCGACCGCCTGGACGCCCTCATCGCCGCCTCACTCGTTGCCGCTGTGCTGGCGTTGGCACAGGGACCTGGAGTAGTTCTGTGGGGATGATCGCACACGCGCCGCGCACAGTAACCGTCCTGGGCAGTACCGGCAGTGTCGGTACGCAGACCGTTCAGCTCCTGGCCGCCGCGCCGGAGCGATTCCAGGTCCGCGCCATCGTCGGCGGCCGCAACGTCAATCTGCTGGCCGAGCAGGCCGTGGCGCTCGGCGTGGAGTTGGCAGTGATCGCCGACGCATCCCTTCAGGGCGCACTGCGTTCCGCCCTCTCAGGCACGAACGTACATGTCGCCGCCGGGGCACAGGCTGTGGTCGACGCCGCAGCGCTCGACGCGGACTGGACGATGGCGGCGATCACCGGCGCAGCCGGCCTGGCGCCAACGCTCGCGGCAATACGCCGCGGCAAGTGCGTGGCGCTCGCCAACAAGGAGGCGCTGGTGTGCGCCGGCGAGGTCATGCTGCGCGCGGTCGAGGAGGCTGGCGCTACGCTTTTGCCTTGCGATTCCGAGCACAACGCGATTTTCCAGTCGATGGCGGATGGCAACCGCGGCGCGATTGAGCAGATTGTGCTGACCGCATCCGGTGGTCCGTTCCGCACGGCCAGCCTGGAAGACATGGCGAAGGCGACGCCGGAGGCCGCGTTGCGCCACCCGGTCTGGTCGATGGGCGCGAAGATCTCAATCGACTCGGCCACGATGATGAACAAGGGCTTGGAACTGATTGAGGCGGCGCGCCTATTCGGCCTGCCCGAGCCGCAGATCGCCGTGCTCGTGCATCCACAATCGATCATCCACGGCATGGTTTGCTACCAGGACGGCTCGGTGATGGCGCAGCTCGGCTCGCCGGATATGCGCATCCCGATCGCGCATACCCTGGCCTGGCCGGAGCGGATGGCGACACCATCACCGCGGCTCGACCTCGCGACGGTGGCGCGGCTGGAATTTGAGGAACCTGATCTCGTGCGGTTTCCCGCGCTACGACTGGCGCGCGATGCACTAAAAACCGGCGGTGGTTGCCCTGCGATCCTGAATGCGGCAAATGAAATCGCTGTTGAAGCATTCCTTCAGCGACGCATCGGCTTTCTCGACATCGCCGACACCGTCGCGGAGGTGCTGGACATGTTGGGTA
>JASHVB010000894.1 GCA_030039695.1 Acetobacteraceae bacterium | reverse complement strand
CAAATGCGATATCGCGGCAGATCGGTGCGGATATCGATGTCATCGCCGAGCGCGGCGAACGACGTTTCGCCGGGTCGCGTGACGTCGAGGAGTGGACAGGGGCGCGGATTGGCGAGCGCGAAGCGGTGGAAATCGTCGGCCAGTGCTTTCGGCAGGATCACAAGGTTCGCCTGCACGTTGCCCGGCGCACGGTCTGCGGTGGGGCCGGTCCAAGCACCGGAACGAATCGCCAACCGGTGCCTAAGTCCCTCGCCGGCTCCCAATCGCGGCATTGCATCCATCGCTGCCTCCATCGCTTCGTTGCCGTGCCATTACGCCACCGGCTGTAGCCGACCCGCGCCTGGACGAAACACGCGGACGTTGCCTTCGCGTCATGGCCGGCGCAGGCCGGCCGCGCACGACTTGCGATCGCGCGTCCAGGAAGACGCGGGCGACTGGCCGGGCCACGCCCGGTCGTGACGCAATGGGTTAACTTCCTGCGCAGCAATGCACAGCACCGGCTCATGGATAGTGGGCATCAGAACGGCACGCGTCCCTTGATCGCGTTGGCCCGTGCGGCGCAGCTGATGCGGCCTTCGGCGTCGGCCGGCAGGCGCGCGCGCAGCTTCTCCTTTATGCTTTCCACGTCGCTCGGAGTCATGGCGGCGAGGGCCGGGCGGATGCTGCCGGTTCCGGTGCTCATGGCCCAGAATTCGTCGAAATTCGCGAATGTCCGCCGCGGCGCGATCTCCCGGACTTCGACGTCCCTCAGGCCGGCGCTGGTCCAGAGCGCATGCATCGCATCCTTGCGCGACGCATCCACGCTTGGCGGCACCGGGGGGACGAAACCCAGCGCACGAAGCTCGGCCAGGATAGGTGCAAACGGGAACCCGCCGCTTTCCATGTCCCAGGCGTACGCGGCAACCGTGCCACCCGGCGCGACCGCGCGCGCCATTTCCGCCAGCCCCTTGGCCGGGTCGGGCACGAAGAAGATCACCAACGCCATCGTGGCGACGTCAAAGCTGTTGTCGGCGAAAGGCAATGCCATGGCGTCGCCGAGGTGAAACGTCGCACCGTGCGCGCCTGGACGCGCACGCGCGAAAGCAAGCTGCGCGTCCGACGGGTCGACACCATGCACTGCCGCCGGGGCGCAGCGTTGCATCAGAAGCTCCGTGAACGCGCCGGTGCCGCAGCCGACATCGACCCAGCGCAAGCTGGTCTGCGGCGCCAGCCAGTCGAGAAAAATCTCGCCGGCAATAAGGCTCCACCGGCCCATGCCGCGTTCATACGCGGGGCCGTCGTCGAAGCGAATCGCGGGAGCAGCCATCGCCGTCGTACTCCTCTCGTGTGCCGCCAGAGAAGATCCTGGACAAAATAAGAACGCACGGCAAGAAACCAAGCCCAGTAGCGTCATGCTCGCCACGGCGGGGAGGCATGTGGCTTAGCCATCGGTTGTCGCCACGATGACGAAGGACCGAGCCTTACATCCGCGCGCCGGCCTCCGGCCGAGCCTGGTGGCTAACCCGCAAGCAAACTGTGGCCGATCCAATGCGCGCCGCGCCGTGCAGCCAATCGCGACAACCCGTTGCCCCTCTGGACATGCTCCGATAGGTTCGCCGCCCGCTTTGCCGGGAAACCCCTCCAATGTCCCTCACTGCCGAACGACTCGACCGCATCCAGCCCAGCCTGACGATTGCGATTGCCACCAAGGCGCGTCACATGATCGCCGAAGGCAAGAACGTGATCAGCCTGTCACAGGGCGAGCCGGATTTCGACACGCCGCGTAACGTCAAGGACGCCGCGATCCGCGCGATCGAGAACAACGAGTCGCACTACACAGACGTCGCCGGTACGCCCGCGCTGCGCAAGGCGGTGGCCGAGAAGTTCAAGCGGGATAGCGGACTGGATTACAAGCCCGAGGAGATCATCATCTCCACTGGCGGCAAGCAGGTTATCTTCAACGCCATGCTGGCGACGCTCGACAAGGATGACGAGGTCATCATCCCGAGCCCGTGCTGGGTCAGCTATCCTGACATTGTCAGTCTGGCTGACGGCAAGCCAGTGTTGGTGCCATGCGGCCAGAACAACGGCTTCAAACTGCGTTCCGAAGACCTGGAAGCGGCGATCACGCCGCGTACCAAGTGGTTCATGTTGAACAACCCGTGCAACCCGACGGGTGCTGCCTACAGCAAGGAAGATCTGAAGCCGATCTGTGACGTGCTGATGAAGCATCCAAACATTTGGATCTTCACCGACGATATTTATGAAAAGCTGGCGTACGACGGCTTCAACCCGGCGACGATCCTGGAAGTGGAGCCGCGGCTACGCGACCGCACCGTCACGATGAACGGATGCTCCAAGGCGTACGCGATGACCGGCTGGCGCATCGGCTTCGCAGGCGCGCCGGTGCAACTGATCAAGGCGATGGACAAGCTGCAGAGCCAGTCAACGTCCAATCCGAACTCGATTGCCATGGCCGCAGCCGTCGAAGCGCTCACTGGCCCACAGGAATCCATCGAGGCCATGCGGAAGATCTTCGAAGAACGCCGCAACCTCGTGGTGAGTGAGCTCAACAAGGCTCCGGGATTGTACTGCCACAAGCCAGAGGGTGCGTTCTATGTGTATCCCTCGATCAACGGCTGCATCGGCAAGACCACGCGCGGCGGCAAGAAGATCATCGACGACGAAAGCTTCGTACTCGCGCTGCTGGAGGAAGAGGGCGTGGCCGCGGTGCATGGTGCGGCGTTCTGCTATCCCGGTTATATCCGCATCGCTTATGCCAACTCGACCGAGGAGCTGACAGACGCCTGTCAGCGCATCCGGCGATTCTGCGAAGGGCTGCGTTGATGCCTGGACTCTCCAAACGGCTGGGCAGGGTTGAAGTCGCCGCCAGCGTGCAGATGACGATCAAGGCTCGCGAACTTCGTGCTGCCGGCAAAAACGTTGTCACGCTCACCACGGGAGAACCGAATTTTGCCAGCCCGCCTCAGGCGATCGAGGCGGCGCACCAGGCGGCGTTGCGTGGCGACACGAAGTACCCGCCGATCGACGGCACGCGCGAGTTCAAGGAGGCGATCCAGCGCAAGTTCAAGCGCGACAGCGGCATCGACTACGCACTGGACGAGATTTGCGTCGGCAATGGCGGCAAGCAGTGCTTGTTCAACGCGATTATCGCAACGGTCGACCCGGGCGATGAGGTGGTGATCCCGGTGCCGTCGTGGATCGCCTACGCGCAGATGACGCAGCTCTGCGAAGGCACGCCGGTGTTTGTCAATTGCCCGCAGAACAACGGCTTCAAGCCGCGTGCGGAGGATATCGACGCGGCGGTCACACCGAAGACCAAGTGGTTGGTGCTGAACAGTCCGAATAATCCGACCGGCGCGGTGATGACGGCGGACGACATGCGCGCAGTCGCCGGGGTGATGCGCAAGCATCCACATGTCTGGATTCTGTGCGACGACATGTACGAGCATCTGATCTTCACTGGGGTAGAGCACGCGACCATGGCGCAGGTGGCGCCTGACCTGAAGGATCGCATCCTGACCGTTAGCGGCGTTTCCAAGACCTATGCGATGACCGGCTGGCGTATCGGCTTTGCTGGCGGACCGAAGCCGCTGGTCAGGGCGATGGTGAACATGCAGGGCCAGGTGACGGCCGGCATCTCGACCGTGGGGATGGCTGCTGCCATTGCCGCGCTGAACGGTCCGCAGGACGGGGCACGCGAGCAAAGCATCGCATATCAGCGCCGCCGTGATATGGCCGTGGAGATGCTGAACGCCTCGAAGGGTATCACCTGCCACAAACCCGAAGGCGCGTTCTACGTGTTTCCCAATGTCGCCGGGTGTCTGGGTCACGTGACGGCGGGTGGCAAGCTGCTGAACACCGACGAGGACGTGTGCCTGGCGTTGCTGGAAGAAAAGTACGTGGCGACGGTGCACGGCGCCGCATATCATATGAGCCCGTATCTGCGGATCAGTACCGCAACTGCAGACGACGATCTGGTCGAAGGCTGCCGCCGCATCGCCGCCTTCTGCGAGGAGCTGCGCTGAACGTGAGTCGCGGCCGGATCTCCTTCACCCTTGGGGTGAGGGCCGGGGAGGAGGGGGCGTACATCCCACGACATCACGAGTTGCTTTCCTCACATCAACCCTCGCCTCCAAGGCGGGCGGGAGTTTCGGATTGGGTCCCGGCTTCCCCTGTCATTCGCCCGGGGCGCGATTCAGACTCGGCATCCATCATTGCACTGATCGCCACCTGCTGGTCGCAATATCCTGGCGTCCGCATGGACGTGGATGGTGAGATGCCGGAGTTGCGCACTCTCGCATCTTACTACGCAGCGCCGGGCGGTGCGCTGTGGGTCGCTGAAGCGGACGGCGAGCTTCTCGGCATGGTTGCCGTTCGGCCGCACGAAGCGAACACCTGGGAAATTTGCCGCGTCTATGTGCACCCATCCCGTCACGGCGGCGGGCTCGCTCACCATCTACTGGACATCGCCGAAGCACATGCGCGGAACGCCGGCGCCGATCGCCTGGCATTATGGAGCGATACCCGATTCGAGCGCGCGCACCATTTCTATGAGAAGCGCTCCTATGTGCGAAGCGGGCCTCTGCGTGTGCTGCGCGACATCTCGCATTCTCTTGAATTCGCCTACGCCAAGCCAATCAATGGGGTTGTGGTCCTGGATGCTGCGGCAGCGGCATCGGCGGTGCCACGGCTGTGTGACATCCTGAGCGCTTGTGTTGCGGAGGGCGCCGGCGTGTCTTTCCTGCCGCCACTCAGGGCGGACGTGGCGCGGGGCTTCTGGCGAGGCATTGCCAGGGACGTTGCTGCCGGCATTCGCGTCCTGCTCGGCGGCTGGGTCGAGGGTGTGCTGTGCGGCACTGTCACGCTGGCCTTTACCGGCGCTGAGAACCAGCCGCATCGGGCAGACGTGCAAAAGTTGATGGTTCATCCGTTCAGCCGCCGCGCCGGCCTCGCCCGGGCAATGATGCAGCGGTTGGAGCAGGAGGCTGTGCGTTCCGGACGAACGCTGCTGACGCTGGACACACGTGCCGGCGACCGGGCCGAACGGCTGTATCGCTCGATGGACTGGAATGAACTGGGCTTGATCCCAGGCTATGCGCTGAAGTCGGACCGCACGCCGGATGACACCCGGTTCTTCTGGAAGGCGCTGGCGCACAGCGATAGCGTTTGATCCGCAGCCGGACAAAAAGCGTGAGTGCCGCTGCGGGTCCGTTCAGTCGGCAAACCGACCGCTAGCCGCGTACCGCGTAGCGCCAGGAACTTGGGCGGGGCATGGCCTGAGGCTGTCATCAAGTCGTGGTCATAGCGCCGGTGTTGGATGCATAGCGCGATGCCCAGTACGACCGCCAACGCCGGTCATCCAAGGCGGTCGCTCGTTTGGCCATCGTAAATCCAGAATGAAGACAGTCGCACACCCGCGATCGCGTCGATGTGGCCGGATCTCGCGAGACGTCGACGGGGCGGGCGGCAATGATAGCACCAAACCCGATCGTTCGCCTGTCAACCTCACGGAGACATGGATGCCTGGCATCCCGGCGCGCCATTGGCATGCCGACGGCGACGATGCGCTAGTGAGTACGGGGTGCATCCAAACCGTTCGCCACAGCGCCGCGCCCTCGCCACATCGTCGAGTGCGGCTTTCGGTCTGGTGCGCTGAAGGCTCGTGGGTGCGGTCCGCCGGGTATCTGGCATTGCCGCAGGATGTTGCACTTTCGATGCCGAGAGGCAGCTGACCTATCTACCCTCGATGTTCCGTTTATACTCGCGAAGCCAGTTTCTCTCCGATCGGGCGATCCACTTCGCCGGGTTCAGTCAAGCTATAGCTCGAGGTCAGAATGAAACTCAAACTCGTGCGTGTACAAAACTACCGAAGCATTCGTGATAGCGGCGAGTTCGATGTCGACGAGCTCAAGACCATCCTTGTCGGTCCGAACGAGGCGGGCAAATCCGTCCTGCTCAGAGCCATCCAGCAGATCAACGCGCCCCCGGACATCGGCGGTTTTGTGCCTCTCCGTGATTACCCACGAGCACTTTATAACGACATCACGACGGGAAAGACTGATCCAGCAAAAACACCGGTGGTGACGGCCACCTTTACGCTGTCTCCGGACGACATTATGTTAATAGACGACAGCCTCGCGGGCTCCCAGTATCGCGTCACCCGCTACCTTGACAACAAATTCAGCGACACTCTTGTCAACGCTACTCCGGTTCCAACACTATCGGACGTTGAAATTAAGCTGAAAGCATTGGCGACCCATGCCGACGGCCGATCCCCGCCCGTCGATGGGTCTACGTCTGTGAAACCAAGCGAATCCCTGACGCAAGCACTTGGCGGATTGGTGCCCGCGTCACGCCTAACCGGGGAGGCTTGCGCTCCAATCCGCAACTGGTTGTCCACGGTGCGTGAACTCGTTGACCCAAACGACTACGTGCAGACGCACCGCTTGCTCGAGCTAGAGCAGGCGTGTCAAATCGAAGAGAAACAGGCCCAAGCGCTAAACATCTTGCGTGGGAGACGACCCCTATTTGTACTCTTCAACAATTACTTTCGAGTCCATGCGATCATTCACCTTGAGCACCTTGCTACTCGCATCGAGCAGAATGCTCTGGATAATGCACGTCATGATTATGGTAACTCGTGCTTACTAAGGCTTCTCGGCTTCAGTGCGCGTGATTTGTCTAATCTTGGAAATCCACAGGAGCCGAACCAGAGCGAGCCAGGGACCTTTGAGGCGTACCGCGCTCAATTGGATACTCGCAGTTATCAATTGAATGCAGCAAGCATCCGTCTCACTGAGGAGATAAGGCGCGTCTGGAGCCCAGACATGGCAAAGGAGGAGGCCGGTCGGCTTCAGCTCCGGGTGGACGGTCAATACCTCCGGGTGGTGGTCGAAGATGATTTAGGGGTGGAGGTCGAACTTGACCAGCGTTCAGAAGGATTTCAGTGGCTTGTGTCATTCTTCATTGTTTTCTTTTCGGAAACTGCAGGAAAGCATGCGAATGCAATTCTTCTCCTGGATGAACCAGGCCTCAGTTTGCACGCGCTCAAGCAGCGTGAGTTCCGAGAGACCATTTCACGACTAGGCGCTACAAACCAAACTCTTTACACGACCCACTCTCCATTTCTCGTAGGGCCAGATGAACTGGACAACGTCCGCGTGGTCGAACTGACTGAGAGGAGCGTCGGCACGAAGGTCCACACGTTAGTCACTTCCAACGATCCCGCCGCACTGCTGCCTCTCCAAGAGGCGCTTGGCTACGATCTCGCGCAGAGTCTTTTCGCCCAGCAGCGCAACCTTGTCTTGGACGGCTTGACCGACTATTGGTATCTAGAGGCCTGCGCGGCCCTGCTCGCAGACGCCTCCGGCCCCAATCTGAACGATCAAATCACTCTGGTTCCGGCCAGTTCTGTCGGCAAAGTCGTGTACTTTGCCACGATTCTCCATGCCCACGGCCTAAAAGTGGCTGCACTACTCGGCTCTGAGGCTGCCGGAGACCAAACAGCCAAACAGGATAGGTTGGTGGCTACCCTGGGCAACACGCGGATTCTGCGGACGAAGGACTATTACAAAGGGGCAGTCACCAAGCCCGGGGTCGAAGACCTCCTGAGCAACACCCTTCTCAGGCTCGCGAAGGTCGAGTTTGGCTGGGACGGCTCGGCAGACGCCGCGGCGTACCCGAGCATGCCGTTGGTTGACGTTCTACAGCGAGCGGGCGGGTCAGCGTTCTCCAAATACCGACTGGCTAAGACGTTCCTCCGCTGGACCCGCAACCACACAGCAGCTGACCTCGAAGAGGTCGAACGGCAGCAGTGGGGGGCCTTGATCGCCGCGATTAACGGCGTGCTCGAATAGTTCCATTGGAGCTTAAGCAAAACCGACTTTGGATGGGCTGAGTGCTGTTTGGATGCGAAGGAAGTGCTGGCGATCGCCGGATTTGCACACAACAGCGACGGCAAAGGCGAGGCAAACGTCGTTCATGATCCTACCCGGATACAGTGATGGACGTCGCCGGCAAAGCGCACGTGATGGTCTCGGGCTCGCCTCGCTTGGCGGGCCCGGGTTACGTCCGTCAAGTTGGTGTAGATTCTGTAAGAAACTGATTTATCGCTTCGCGCCGCGCAATGACGCTTGTCGCCATGCCATGCTTCGGTGGTTCGCGATAACAGACCATGTATGTTGATTCAGTTGGTCAAGATTGACGTGATCCATCTTGCGCGGTGATGTCAACATTGTCGCCGAAAAATACTGGCCCTCAATCCAGCCGAGGAGATCGGTCCATGATCACCCCCGCCTATGTGCGTACTATGGCGCGTTACAATGCCGAGATGAACCGCCGACTGTACGAGGTGGCGGCAAGACTGACCGATGACCAGCGGAAGGCAGACCACAAAGCGTTCTGGCACTCGATCCATGGGACGCTTTGCCATCTGCTGTGGGGCGACACGCAGTGGATGTCGCGCTTTTCCGATTGGCCCAAGCCACCGGTGCCGATCAAGCAAAGCGCCGCAATGATCGATGACTTCGCCACGTTGCGTGCGCGTCGCGGGCGTGCCGATGCCGATATCATCGCCTGGGCGGATAAGGTGGACGATGCGTGGCTGGCGCAGGACCTCGTATGGTTCTCGGGGGCCGCGCAACGTGAGATGCGCCGCCCGCGCGGCTTCCTCGTGGCGCACTTCTTCAACCACCAGACACATCACCGCGGCCAGGCGCATGCGTTGCTGACGGGGTATGGTCTGGAGACCGGTGACACCGACCTGATGCTGATCGTCGATCCAGCCTGACCGGGTCCGCCTGCTGACGTCCTGTGTCCGGCTTGCTATGCAACCAGGATGTGCGGACGCTATGCAGCTTTTCTCCCGGCCGAGGCGATCGTTGCTCTGTTCCGCACCAGCGGCCCGGTGCCGAACTGGGCGCCGACCTGGAACATGGCGCCGACTCGAGACGCGCCGGTGGTCCGTCTGCATCCCGAAAGCAAGGAAAGGCGGTTGGACCTTCTGCGTTGGGGCCTGCTGCCGTATTGGGCAAAAGACGCGAAATCGATGCGTCAGCCAATCAATGCGCGCAGTGAAACTCTGGCCACCTCACCGATGTTCCGTGGCGCCTTTGCGCACCGCCGCTGTCTGGTGCCAGCCGATGCCTTCTACGAATGGCAGGCGGTGGATGGCGCGAAACTGCCATGGGCGATTGCCCGAGCTGATGGCCAGCCGATGGTGTTTGCCGGGCTATGGGAAGGCTGGCGGGGGAGCGACGGCGCGGTGATCCGCAGCTTCACCATCGTCACCACCAGCGCCAATGAGGCGCTCCGTCCGCTCCATGAACGCATGCCAGTCGTACTCGAACCGAGTGACTGGCCGCTATGGCTTGGTGAGACGGACGGCAGTCCCAGCCAGGCCATGCGTCCCTCCGGCGCGACGTTCCGTACATGGCGGGTCGGAACCGCCGTGAACAATGTGCGCAACGATAGGCCCGGATTGCTGGAACCGCTATGACGTGGCGCCTTGACCCGCGCTCCGCCGTCGCCACTCTGCGCCTGAACTGCCACGGAGCCCGCCATGTCTGCCGCCAACACCAACCAGCGCATCGACGGCAAGCGCCTGTGGGACCTGCTGATGTCCCTGGCAGAAATCGGCGCGACACCGAAAGGCGGTGTGCGTCGTCTGACGCTGACCGATGTCGACAAGCGCGGCCGTGATCGCTTCCGCGCCGAATGCGAAGCGGCCGGCCTGCAAGTCCGCGTCGACGCGATCGGCAATATGTTCGCCCGCCGTGAAGGCCGCGATGCCACACGTCTGCCGGTCTTGTTTGGCAGTCACCTCGACAGCCAGCCTAGCGGCGGAAAGTTCGATGGCGCGCTGGGCGTGCTGGCTGGGCTGGAAGTGATGCGGAGCTTGAACGACCTTGGCGTCGTCACCGAGGCGCCGATTGAATTGGTAAACTGGACCGACGAAGAAGGCAGCCGTTTCGGCCACTCGCTGATGGGCAGCGGGGTATGGTCAGGCGTCTTTTCGTTAGACAAGGCATACGGACTGAAAGACGTGGATGGTGTCACGGTTGAGACGGCGCTGAACAGCATCGGTTATCGCGGCGATCAACCCGCCGCCGTGTTTGCGGCCGATGCGTATTTCGAACTTCATATCGAGCAGGGACCAATCCTGGAACGGGAAACGAAGCAGATCGGCATCGTGACTGGCGCGCAGGCTCAGGTCTGGTACGACGTGCGCACGATCGGCCAGGACAGCCACGCTGGCACGACCCCGCCGTCAACACGCAAGGATGCGCTGGTCTGCGCGGCGCGCATCATCGACTTGGTGGACCGCATGATGCGTGGGCGCGGGGAGGATGGGCGTGGGACCGTCGGTCAGTTGCTGGTATTGCCGAACAGCCGGAACGTGGTACCGGGCGAGGTGCGGTTCTCGGTGGAGTTCCGCCACCCGTCGGATGCGGAGGTCGATCGGTTAGACATGGAGTTCAGGCGCGAGGCCTCGGCCATCGCGCGCGACAGTGGCATCGAGCTGGGACTTGACACCTTGTTCAAGATCCCAGCGCAACCGTTCGATCCGGCGTGCATCGATCTAGTGCGGCAAGGCGCGGCGAAGCTCGGCTACTCGGCGCGCGAGATCGTATCTGGCGCCGGGCACGACGCGGTGTACGTCGCACGGCACGTGCCGACAGCGATGATCTTCACACCGTGCAAGGACGGCCTGAGCCACAACGAAGCGGAGAGCATCCAGCCGGAGGAAGCCGAGGCGGGTTGCCAGGTGTTATTCGAAGCAGTGCTGGCGCGGGCTAATCGCATGATGGCCTAGACAGGCCGCAGTGCTCTGCGGCGCCCGGTCTGGTCCTTGACCGATCGATGCTGCGTTGAGCGTCATGCCGAGGAAGGTTCGCATCTACGACTTTGCTGTCGTCGACAGCAAAGTCGCGGCGGCGGGCCCTCGTGCGCCGTGATGATGCTCAGCAGGGCGGTGCGCTGCCATTCGGGCAAACAGCGGTTGAGCCAGACGGTGGCACAATAACGGTCGTGTGCGGTGGCGGCGCGCTCTCGAAGCTGAGACAGCCGCCAAGGAATAACGGTACGATCGCGGCAAGCAGAATACGACGCAGGGGTTCAATTCCTGTTCGTGAGAACCGACCTTCATTTGGGAGAGTTAAGGCTGATGCGTGTGCACAACGTCGTGCGCCCACGCACGCGTCATTGTTGCGATGGCAGCCCGGGTCTCGTGCGGCGCAACGAATGGCCCGACTCACCGCACAGCACCTCCGTTGACACCGAGCATTCGTGCGGTCGGTCCGCGGCACGTGCATCGAAACGCCCGGACGCTCGGCACCGGGTCGATGCCAAGCTGCATCGCGGCCTTCGGCGTGCGCCCGCCGAGCAACCTGGCGGCTACGCCAACGCGCTGGCCGTCCCGCGCGGTAACACTGCCGCGGCCAGCAACGCTGTGTGGCGCGGCAGGTTGCACTGATGTGGTTAATGACGCCGTGGTGGCTTCAGACCAGACAGCAGCGCCGGAATGAACACAAGGCTCGCCAACAGGGTGCAACCCAGGCTGATCATCAGCAGCTTGCCCATGCTGGCGGTGCCGGGATGCGCTGACAGCGCCAGCGAGCCGAACGCTGTCCCGGTGGTCATCGCGGAGAACACGATCGCGCGCGCGGTCGCCGAGCCGAGCAAGCCGGTGCGCCCGGCTCGCCAGTTCATTACGAAATAGATGTTGAAGGACACACCAACCCCGAGCAGCAGCGGCAGCGCAATGATGTTTGCAAAGTTCAGCGGCAGCGGCAGCAACACCGCGACCAGCAGCGTGAGAAGTGCCGACAGGATCAGCGGTGTAAGCACCAGCAGAACCTCACGCACCCGCCGCAACGCGATCGCCAGAATGAGCGTGATCGCCACCACCGCGTACACGGCGGCGTCGCGGAAAGCGCCCACGATCGTATCGCTGGTCGCCTCGATCGTCACCGCCGCGCCGCCGGCATCGGGAGCAACCGGGGTCACCTGAGCAACGAAGCGTCGCAGGCCTCGGCTGCCGTTACCAAGCTCTTTCGGCATCACCTGCAACCGTGCGCGGCCGTCGGGCAGCAGCCAATCCCTTGCAAGGTCGGGTGGGATGGACGCGAGCGTCACCGGCTTGGCGTTCAGCACGTTGCGCAGGCGGTCCAGTTCCTGGGGCAGGAAGGTGGTCAGGGATGCGTTGACCGCCATCGCGGTCGCGTCAGATGCGGTCTCAATCTGCCGGAGATCGGCCGAGATCGTTGCCAACGGATGGTCCGGCGGCAGCTTCGCGAGCGCCGGCTCGATCGAGCTGAGCGC
Source organism: Acetobacteraceae bacterium (assembly GCA_030039695.1). The sequence goes on along the minus strand of JASHVB010000894.1, from coordinate 1,757 downwards.
GGTTTTCGCCGCCAGCCGTACCTGGTCGGGTGTGATCGGCACCACGGGCGTGGCGGGCGGCGCGAGGGTCGGTTCCAGAATCGACTGCGCATCGGCGATGATCGCCAGCTTCGCTTTCTGGTCGTCGGGCACAAAGCTGTTGATGTCGATGACCTTGGAGACCGTAGGCAGTGCCTTAAGACGGGCCGCCAGCGGGGCGATGGCGGCCACACTGGGCACCAGCACATCGATGCTATAGGGGTTGGTGACCGGGTTGTTGATGAGGTCCCGCAACGTCTCCATTGCCTCGGTGTGCGGGTTCTTGGTGTCCAGCGGATCGGAATCAAACGCCAGGCGCGGCGAAACCGCCAACGCCACCACCGCCAGCGCGACCGTGACCGCCAGGATTGGCTTGCGGTGGCGCGCCACCACCCCATCCAGCGGTGCCGCCCACGCGAAGCCTACCAGCGCGGTCTCTCCGGCCGGACGGCAAAGCGTGATCGCCGCGGGCAGGAAGGCCATGGTGCAGATGAAGGCGATCAGCATGCCGACGCCGGCGATCAGGCCCAATTCGGCCACGCCGGCGAAATTGGTTGGAACGAAGGCCAGAAACCCCGCCGCGGTGGCCGCTGCCGCCACCAGGATCTGGCTGCCGACACGCCGCGCGTTCTGCCGCATGGCCTCGGCCGGATCGTCGAACTCGTACCGACGCTCGCGGTAGCGCACCGAGAACTGGATGGCGAAATCCACGGCAATGCCGACAAACAGCACGCCGAAGCCGACCGAGATCAGGTTCAGCGTGCCGACTGCCGCCGTGGCAAATAACAGCGTCAGCATCAGACCGACCAGCAGCGTGGCCAGGATGGGCAGGATCAGCCGCCAGGAGCGGGTGGCGAAATACAGCCACAGCGTGATGAGCAGGATGCTGCCTACCAATCCCGTGATGGCGCCCTGGGCGACGGTGGCGAACTCCTCGTCGGCCAGCGGTATCTGGCCGGTCAGTCGCACCCGCGCCGAGCCATCTTTCACGTAGGGGAGCTGCGCGATCACCGCGCGCATCGCCTTGGTCGCTGCGCCACCCGGTTCCAGGGCACCGTAGTCGAGCTTTGGTTGGACCAGAACGAACCGGTACGGCCCGGCCAGATTGGCCAGGTCGCCACCCAGCAGTTCCTGCCAGGACAGCGGCTTGGGGTGGCCGGGCAGCGCATCCGCCATCGACTGGTGGAATTTGCGCATTGGATCGAGATACGGCGTCAGGTTCACGTCGCCATGAGTGACCCCGACGCCGAGTAGCGCCAGAGCCGAGAACAAGCCGCGGGTGGTCGGATCGGCAACCAGCTGGCCGATGAACGGCTGCGCGTCGATCGTCCGGTTCATCAAGTCGGTGAGCTGTTTCTGATCGAGGAACAACAGCCCTTCCTGCTGCAAGTACGGCGAGTTGTCGGGGCGCGTCACAGTGAGGAAGTGTTCGTGATCAGCCTGCAGGCGTTGGGCGAGCTCGGCTGCAGTGGCGTCTGCTTGCTCCGGCTCCTGAGCGTTGATCACCGCAACGATCAGATTTTGGAACTGCGGGAAGTCCTTGCTGAACTCGATGGCGTGCTGGCGCCACGGCAGGCTCTGCGCGAACATGACATCGGTGTCGGTTGAGACGCCGAGGTGCTCCGCGGCCATCCAGCCAGAGAAGGCGGCCAGCAGCGCGCCGGCCAGAACCACGGCGAGGGCGTTGCGGCGGCTGAAGTCAGCCAGGCCGACGAGCAGGCGCGTTATCATCGGTCAGG
>JASHVB010000893.1 GCA_030039695.1 Acetobacteraceae bacterium | reverse complement strand
GCGGCAGGCGATCCAGGTACGGTACTGACCCGCTGATCAGGACGCGCGCCGGCACCATCGCCGCGCCGAACGCCGCCGGCCAGAGGACAGGCCGCAACGCGCGCGCATCGTTCGAATTGATCGAACGACCGCTTCTGTGCATTGGCTGGTGCGATGGCGAAAACGTGCCGCCGATAAACCCCCGCGGCGGTTAGCTCAGTCAGTCGTTGGCTCGTACCAACGGACGTGCCCGACGAACGTGGCGGTAACTGGCTGCCTCCTTGGCCTCCGTGGTTCGCGCCAGCGCTGCAAATACGTCTTCCAGTGTTGCGCTCGGGCCCAACGCGACTACCAAGCGCTGCCTTGTCAACGCAACAACCCGCGCCTGGCTCGACATGGCGACGCACACGCATAATCCTATTTCGACATATCAAGATTAAACCATTGGAATCACGCGCTATTTCCTAGCTCTTCAGCAATTGTCTCAATCGTGGGAATTCGCGTGGCAAATAAATCGGTTGACGGTACGTGGGGACCGTTAACTGCTGAATCTAAGATAATTCCTGGATCTCTTCGGTGTAATGGCTTACAATGATCGTGGTGAAATGGCGGCGCAGGTCGGCCGCGGGGTCCAGATCCGCCCGGTGGGTAACCGGATCCCGCCCGACGGTCGGATTGTCGATGAACAGGGCCGTGGCCGACGCAGCATGCTTTGGGCAATTTCCGGGCGGCTGATCATACCACCGGAGAAGCGCTACTCCATGTGATCGGCGAAAGGCGTCGGGTCCATGGTTGCCAACGCAGGTTCGACGCGGAGCCCGATCTCGCGTGACGGCACATCGCAGAGCCGGCCTGAAAGCAAGCGATTTTCCCGCCGTGAGCGCGCGATCTGCCGGCCGGAGCTGCGGCGCGCAGGCGATATATCGGCACGCCTTGGCGGCAGCAAGGCGGTAAGGAATTCGACGATGTTGTTCTTGCCAGCGCCTTTCGCAGCGATCAGACCAGAGGCTTCCCGGACGGGCACTAAATCAACTGACGTGGTCGATAGCCATTGCATCGCGGAAGTAGCGGGTGAGCCGCTGGAGCACGATCGAGGTTCCCGTCACGAGCAATCAACTTCGAACGCGGACACCGGTAACCCTGCGATTTGGGGGCATCTTGACCCGCATCGGGCAAGGATCTGTCCGGAGAGCGGGCCCGGAATCGGCCGCGGGAGAGTGGCTCAACTCCCACCAGAGATCTGGCAATCGGCAGATTCGCGAGACATGTCGGTCCGTCGGCTGAGGCGCGAGCGATTTGTTCTGATGTCTCCTGATTCGGCCAATATAGACCAAAAGTGGCGTTTTTTTGCCCCGTGCTCTCGCGGTTGATGCAGCGCCATGCGGCAGCGAAGCGAACATGGTCATTGGCTCAATTTCGTACGGATTTCGCCGGGTTGGCGCTGGTTAGGGCGCGGTCAATGGTCTCTGCTGAAGGCCAGGACGATGAGTATGGCGGGCCGGGAGCGGCTCGCTCAACGTAGCGACGCTGAAAGAACTCCGGTCCGATCCAATCGGATTTGGCTCATCGCGGGATGGGCTCTGCGTTGCCTCGTCTGGGTCACCATCATAGCCTCTCTGGGCCTCGGCGCCGCGTATGAGGCACGCACGTCGTACCTGCAAGCGCACTTCTTTGTTTGGTTCGACAAGGATATCTGGTACCGGGTCGCGAGCGGTACAAATTCGCGGATCCAGTTCCCGCGCCACGGTCCACGCAACACAGAGCTGGGCTACGCTGAACTTTCCGCCATTATTCCATCGCTTGAAGCCCATCATTTTGGGATCGTCCGTCAGGCAACGTGGTCACCGCGACTCGATTGGTTTGTCTCCCATGGCGGTTATATGCCCTACCACGGAAAGTTGCAGACCGGCCTGCGCGTCTTGGATCGCAATAACGTGCCATTGGTAGAAGCCAGCTACCCGCTGCAAGTCTACCGTCAATTCGGTGAGGTTCCGACGGTCGTTGTGAAGACCCTAGCATTCGTCGAGGACCGTGCGCTGCTTGACAACGAAGATCCACTGCACAATCCGGCGATAGAATGGAAACGCTTTGCGGTGGCAGGGGTTGGACAAATTGCCGGACTCTTCGATCGTCGCTGGCTGCGGGGCGGAGCGAGCACACTCGCCACGCAGATTGTCAAATTTGATGACTCGCCCGATGGGCGCACTGAAAATGTAACTGAGAAGCTACGCCAGATGCTAACGGCTGCCGTGTCCGCCTACCGGAGCGGCCCTGACACCCTGCCGGCACGCCAGGACATTCTGCTGACCTACCTCGATTCGACTCCGCTCGCCGCTCGGCCGGGGTTCGGGGCGATTATCGGCATCCCCGAGGGGCTCTCTGTGTGGTACGGCACCGATGTGGACGAGGCCGACCGCGTGTTGACGCAGCCGGCACTCACCCGACAGGCCGTCGCACGCCAGGGCGAGGTCTATCGCCAGATCCTGAGCCTGATTCTGGCAGGCCAGCGGCCAAGCTATTACCTGATCCAGCACCCCGCGGCACTGGAGGCGCTGATCAACGCCTACCTGCCTTCACTAGCCAAAGCCGGCGTGATCTCCGTTGAGCTGCGCGACGCCGCCATGGCAAGCAAGCTCCAGTTTCGGATTGACGTGCCGTCGCCCCGCGTGTCCTTTGCCGGAAACAAGGCCGCAGACTTTGTACAGTCCGAACTTCTGTCGCTGCTCCACCTCGACAATGCCACGAGCCTCGATCACTACGATCTGGCGGCCTCTTCGAGCATCGATGATGCCGCGCAGCAGCGAGTGGCCACCGTTCTGAAACACCTTGACGATCGCGCCTATGATCGATCGCTGGGGCTGGTCGGCAAGCAGATGCTTGGTGATGGCAATCCTGCGCTCGTCACGTGGAGCTTTGTGTTGTACGAGCGGGGCGATGGTGCCAATCACGTGCGTATCCATGTCGACAGCCTCAATGAGCCGTTCGACATCAATTCGGGGGCCAAGATGCAGCTTGGCTCGACCGCCAAGCTTCATACATTGATCACGTATCTCGACATCATGGTCGCTCTGCACCACGAGCTTGCATCGCAGCCGACCGCGACGCTTCAACACATCGCAGCAACAGCGCCGGA
>JASHVB010000892.1 GCA_030039695.1 Acetobacteraceae bacterium | reverse complement strand
CCCTCCGGAGTTGGCTCCTCGCTCTCGGATGCAGCGACCGGGATCTCAGCCTCGGGCATCTCGGAGACGATCGCGGGCTGGGCCTCGGCCGGTTCACGGCTGTCCTCGGGAATGTCGGACACGATCGGGGGCCCGGCCTGGGCCGGCTGGTGGCTGTCCTCGGGCCTTCCACCGCGCCGGCGGCGACGCCGGCGGCGACGGCGCTCGGACCGCTCGCCGCCCGCTTCGGCATCTTCCGTACGGACGTGCTCGTCGGCCTCGTCTGCTTCCTCGTCCTCGGTCTCGTCCTCGAGGAGTATTGTTTCTTCCTCCTCGTCGCCCTCCGCCTCGGGGAGCACCCGCGCGGCCGGTTGCAGGTCCGGCGTCACGGCGGGTGCCGGCTGCTCTCTCGCGGTTTGCGCGCGGACCCGCTCGATGCGGAACAAGGGGGTGAGTTGCGTTTCGTCGCCTGTAACAGTGACGCGCATGCCGTAGCGTGTCTCGATCTCCGCCAGCCGGTCGCGCTTGTGGTTGAGGATATAGAGCGCGGTCGCGTTGAGTGTGTACGCAACGATCTCGGCCGCGCGGCGCTTGCTGCCTTCCTCCTCGATGCCACGCAGCACGTGAAGCGCGGCACTTTCCGTGCTGCGCACGTGCCCGGTGCCGCCGCAATGCGGGCACACGATGAAGCTGGTCTCGGCCAACGACGGTCGCAGCCGCTGGCGGCTCATCTCCAGCAGGCCGAAATGGCTGATGTGGCCGACCTGGATGCGCGCGCGATCGTTCTTCAGCGCCTCTTTGATTCGGCGCTCGACCATCGCGTTGTGCTTCTTCGACTCCATGTCGATGAGGTCGATGACGATCAGCCCGGCGAGATCGCGCAGGCGCAACTGGCGCGCCACTTCGTCGGCAGCTTCCAGGTTGGTGCGCAGCGCGGTCTCCTCGATGCCGCGTTCGCGCGTTGAGCGGCCAGAGTTCACATCGATCGCGACCAGCGCTTCGGTCTGGTTGATCACAAGGTAGCCGCCGGATCGAAGCTGCACGATTGGCTGCAGCATTGCGTCGAGCTGTGCCTCGACCTGATAGCGCGAGAACAACGGTTGCGACGGGTCGCGCCAGAGCTGCACTTTTTTGGCGTGACTCGGCATCAGCATACGCATGAACTCATGCGCGGCGCGCCAGCCGTTCTCCCCGTCGACCTGGATTTCATCAATGTCGCGCGAATAGACGTCGCGGATGGCGCGCTTGATTAGACTGGCTTCCTCGTAGATCAGCGCCGGTGCGACGGATCTCAGCGTATGCTCCCGAATGTCGTCCCACAGACGCAGCAAGTATTCGCAGTCGCGCTTGATCTCGGCCTTCGGGCGGTTGGCCCCAGCGGTGCGAACGATCAGGCCCATCCCCTTGGGGATTTCCAGCTCGGCCATGATCTCCTTCAGACGTCGGCGGTCGGCGGCCGAGGTGATCTTGCGGGAAATCCCGCCGCCCCGCGGCGAGTTTGGCATCAGTACGCCGAAGCGCCCCGCGAGGGAGAGATACGTGGTCAGAGCTGCGCCTTTGGTGCCGCGCTCTTCTTTCACCACTTGCACCAAAAGGATCTGGCGGCGGCGAATCACCTCCTGGATTTTGTAGTTGCGCAGGAAGCGTGGCGGGATGCGACGTTCGCGTTGTTCTTCTGCAGCGTCGGACTCGCCGCCGACGGTCTCGGGGGGCGGGGCTTCTGGGATCACTTCTGCGTCCGGCGCAAACTCATGTTCCGCGTCGGCTTCGACGACAAAGTCGGGGGTTTCGGTGTCGTCGTTGGCGGTTGCCTCTTCAACCGGGCCGCTGAGCGTGTCCGACTCGATGATCAGCGGCTGGGCGCGCGTCGCCCGCGGCCGCTGCTCCTCATCGTAGGGATGTTCCAGCCGCGTGGCATCGGGCTCCGGCTCGGGGCCGACGGCGGCCGGTACGGATGCCGACGTGTCGCTCGGCTCGGCAATCGCGCGGATGTCTTCGACTGGCGCTGCCGCTGCGGGCTCCGGCGCGAGTTCTTGCCGCACGATTTCTCGGTCCGGCGGGGCGGCAACGCGTTCCGGCTCGGGCCCGGGCCACGACGCGGCCTCGATGGCTTCAGGCCGTACGGATGGCTCCGGCGCGGCGGCCTCGATGGCTTCAGGCTGCGCCGATGGCTCCGGCGCGGCGGCCTCGATGGCTTCAGGCTGCGCCGGTGGCTCCGGCGCGGCGGCCTCGATGGCGCCAGGCTGCACGGGTGGCTCCGGCGCGGCGGCCTCGATGGGTCCAGGCTGCACAGATGGCTCCGGCGCGACCGGCGCGTCGCTCAGCAGCCCGGAAGTGGCGCCGGCCTCATCGCCGGTTTCTCCGGCGGCAGGAACGCGGCCAGACGGCTCAGCCGCAGGTTCCGGCGCTGACGCGCCGGATTCGTCGCCCGAGGCGGACGGCGCTTCCGGTGCGGCCTCCAGCTCGCGCTCCACTTCCTCTTCTTCACGGCGCGCCTCCTCTTCCTCCATCTCGATCAGCCGCTGCCTATCGGCGACGGGGATCTGATAATAGTCCGGGTGGATTTCGCTGAAGGCGAGGAAGCCGTGGCGGTTGCCGCCATACTCGACAAAGCACGCCTGGAGGCTCGGCTCCACGCGCACCACCTTGGCTAAGTAGATGTTGCCCTTGAGCTGGCGCTTGGTTGATGTCTCGACGTCGAAATCTTCGAGCCGGTTACCATCCAGCACCACGACGCGGGTTTCTTCCGCGTGCGTGGCGTCGATCAGCATGCGCTTGGTCATTCAGTCTTGAACTCCGGTGCGCCGCCCGGGTTAGCGCCGTGGCCCCGAATCGGGCCGGCGCCTGAGGGCGGCTGAAAAGGTTTGCGGGAAGGGGTCTGCCCCGCCGGAGGTCAATGACAACGCGGTCGGACGTGCCGGACCCACCGCCAACGGCGATAGGCGCTGCTTCCATGGAGGGAAGGCATGGCACGGTCATTCGGTCTCCGGCGTCGACGCGGCGGGTCCCCGGTCGGGAACGCCGCACCGTGTGAAGCGTGTGCCGGCCGGACCGCAGTCCGACCCCGGCGCGCCGAGCGGGCGCGCAACGGTCGGTGACGCGGCTGTGGCGGACGCGGACCTTCCCCCCTTACGACGCTCTCCGGGCGGACGCCCGGGCGGCCGGCGGATCACGGCGCCCACCGGGGCGGGCCGGGCGGACAGGGAGTCTGCCACCTGGGTACGCGTCACCGGAGCACCGGGACCATGCCGGAAAGCGGGGGGAGAGGCAAGGAGCGCGTAGCGGGTCCGGCTCGAGCGTGGTGCTTGATGAGGGGGTCGATCGTCGGGGGAAGGCGGAGCAGCCGATCTCCGTTGGGCGGCATTGCCTGTCTGATCCCGAACTACCGCGCACTTGCTCGCCTCCCGAACTCGCGTACCCTGCCGGACACACCGTGCGCCCCAAAGGCAGCGTCCTGACACGCCCCACCACTTGCGCGCACTGCTGGCCGCGACGGGCTTCATGGTCGTGACGGCCATCCGGGACCCGCTCAGTGCGAAGCTCTCCGCAGCCGTCGAATTCATCGAGACCGCCTTGCTCGCCAGCTCGACGAGGCCACAGGCCGCGCCAAGATGTGTACGTCCTCCACGTTGCCGAGATCCTTTTCGTCGACTCCGCTGCCGACAAGGACGAAAGCCGCGGTGGCATCGAAGCCGCGCCGGAGGCCGGTCTCTCATCGTGCGTTTGCCCGGCGCGCCGCGTCCCACCCCAAGCCATCGCAGGGCGAGGCCGCGATGCTGGGCTTCAAGATCGGTATCTATCCGACCGCCATGCTGTCGTTCGCGGGGCCGGCATGAAGGTCGGCCGACCCTCGCCGGTCGCCCGCGAGGCCGAGGCCGGCAACACTGTTCCGCTGGCCGATGTCCGTGCGGTGCCGGGATATGCGGACTACAGCGTGCGGGTCCAATAGTTCATTGTCCGAGTAGAAGAGGGGGACGCACGATGGATGACGTGTTGCTGACCGAGACGCGGGGCGCGGTGCTCCTGCTCACGATGAACCGCCCGGCGAAACTGAATGCGCTGAACGCCGAGCTGGTGCATGCGCTGACCGAGGCGTTGCGCTCTGCTCAGGACGATAACGCCGTGTCGGTCGTCGTGCTGACCGGGGCAGGGCGGGCGTTCTGCGCCGGGGCCGACACCTCCGTGCCACGTCCGCTGACCACCGAGAATCGCCCCAACCTGCTTCGCCATGGCGACGCCAACATCGCTCTCACCAAATTGCTTGCGCGTGTCGACAAGCCGATCATAGCGGCGGTGCACGGCTATGCGCTCGGCGCCGGCTGCGGGCTGGCGCT
>JASHVB010000016.1 GCA_030039695.1 Acetobacteraceae bacterium | reverse complement strand
GGGCAGACCAAGCCCACAATCATGGCGCTCTGGGTCGGTGTTTAATCTGAGCGGACGACGTGGTTACGCTCCCCTGTCTCGTGGCGAAGCGCCTGATCAACTTGGGCGGCGTGTTACGGACAGACCGGGGACCATGCACGCCGGACAACTTGGGGACGCCCAGACACTCCCTCTTGCACTGCGCCGGCGTGTGAGGGCCCGCCCCCGGGAGTATCCGGGCCGAGGGTAGGACAATTTGTCCGCGCGTCCACGAACTCCCTCGCTACGCGCCCGCACCCACGCCGTGCCATACTCACGGCATGGCAACTCACAGTATCGTCCAACGGGACGGCACATATCGGATTGAAATCGTTTCGGCCAGCGGCCACCGCTGGCTGCTACGGACCATTTACGCAACGGAAGAGGCTGCAACCGCACGGCTGGACTGGCTCAACGCTATGGCTGAGGCGCACATGCCTGAGCGAACGGTGCCAGGACAGCGCTACAGAACCGTTGGTGCAGCCCCGCTGCGGTAACGCGGACAAACGACAACGGCCGCCAGGATGCCCAGCGGCCGTTCGGTGCGTGGTCTGGACGGCGTCGGTCAGGGGAGCGATGCCAGCGCTGGCCATTCGCTGGTGTGCCGACGCTCTTGGATGGCCGGTAGCAAGCGCTCGACCGCCGCTGGCTGCCATGGTGCCGCCGCAACGAATGAGAACCTGTGGCTGGAGACGTCACGTGGTATAACGTTTCCTCATCCGAATCATCCGTACGGAAGATACCCGCGGGGCAGCATCACACTAACAGTCCACTCAACGCCCACCGATCAGGATGGTCGTGCGTACGCTGGTGCCGCGCCAGCGAATCGCCGCATACGCGGCACTAGGGCAGCGCCTTGGCGGAACTCTGTGCCACTCGTCCCGGACGTCCGTGCCCAAGAGCTTTGCCCTCACAGTCCGTGTAGGCTACGCGGAATTGACGCCGCCGCGAATCGGCGCGCATCGCAACTGCAGGACTGCTGAAAGGGGCCCAGCGGGTCACACGCGAAGTCGCGTAGGTCCGAACGCGCCGGTCTGGCTACACGACCGAAGGCGCACCGATGAGGGAACGATAATCGAGCGAGGGCGAAGAGACTTGCTGTTCCATGAGTGACACGCGGCGCGACAACGCTGTGCAGCAGGATCCGTCCAGCGGCCACCGACCGGCGAACTGCTTATCGTGCACCTCCGACACCGCCGGCCGGTACCGCCGGCGTCATGGCGCACCGTCATGAGTGGCCATTTTGGCTGAATGCTGGTTTCCCCGGGTCGGATATTACTGGAACACCCGACTTTAAGTTTAGCGGTGACACGCTTGCGGCGCCGGAGAAAGCCCTTCAGCAATGTCCGGACCCTAACCGTGGTTCCGCCTGGCCGCCACGTCCGGGGCGAACGATGTGCGCGGCCGAGCTCAATTGCGTATCGTTATCAAAACGTAATGCACTGCAGAATACGTTACGCTAGTGCCACTCGACGATGAACTACCTTATATGCAACAATAATCGCAAAGAGCCCAGTGTAGCATAGCGAAAACGTGATAACCCTGATGCAGCCTCGGCCAGCCGAACGGCTGGACAGGGTTTCATGCAGGCCGCAGCCTTCTCTGTCAAAGGCCGGGACTAGAATGCGTCCGGCCGAAAATGGGAGGAAATGCGATGGCCACAGCATCGCGGGTGACGCAGCTTAAGAGCGCGCAACGCTATGGGCTAACATTGGTGTTTATTATTGGCGTGCTCAATTACATGGATCGTGGCACGCTCTCGGTGGCCAACCCGCTGATCCGGCATGATCTTGGCGTATCGATCGCCGAAATGGGTGTGCTGCTGTCGGCCTTCTTGTGGCCGTATGCGTTTTTCCTGCTACCCTCCGGCGGCCTGGTCGACCGTTTCGGCCCGCGCCGGGTGTTGTGCGCGTCACTGTTGGTGTGGTCACTGGCGCAGGCGGCAGCCGGCTTCGTCACCGGTTTGGGTCAGTTCATCGTCGCCCGTGCTGCGCTCGGCGTGGGAGAGGCGCCGACGTTCCCCGCATTCGCCCGCATGGTGCGCGATTGGTACCATTCGCGCGACCAAGCATCTGCGGTCGGCATTTGGAACGCTTCGCCGGCCTTCGGCACCGCGATTGCCCCACCATTGCTCACCGGGCTGATGCTGGGGTTCGGCTGGCGCTGGATGTTCGTGTTCATGGGCGTCGTCGGCCTTGGTCTGGCTGTCCTATGGTTCGCGGGCTTCCGCGACCGCTCGGAATGCCTGCTGAGCGATGCCGACGCCGAGGTACTGACCGCCGGCGAGCAGCCCACCGAAGCGCGCGCGACCAGCCTTGCCGCATGGGGACGGTTGTTCTCGTTCCGCGCCACCTGGGGGCTGGTTCTAGGGTTCTTCGGCAACGTCTACATCGGCTGGATGTTCATTGCCTGGCTGCCTGGCTACCTGGAATTGCAGCGCCACATGAGCATTCCGAAGACCGGCCTCGTGGCCTCGGTTCCTTACTTCTGTGGCGTGGTCGGCAGCATTGTCGGCGGTCTGATCGCCAGCCGGCTGCTCAAAGGCGGAATGTCCGCCATCAATAGCCGCAAGTTCCCCACCGTGGCAGGGACACTATTGATGGGACTAACGACTCTGGTTGCTGCGGAAACGCCGAGCAACACCGTTGCCGTCGTCGCCATATCGTTCACGATGTTCTTTGGTTTTTTCGCCAGTGGCACGTCGTGGTCGCTGGCCACTGCCTGCGCCCCGACGCAATACGCAGCTTCGCTGGGCGCCATCATGGATTTCGGCGGCTTCATCGGTGGTGCGCTGGCGCCGATGGTGACCGGGTTCGTGGTGCAGGCGTCGGGCACGTTCGGGCCGGCTCTGGTGGTCGCCGGTGTGATCGGGATCTTTTCGGCAGCGGCATACCAGGTCCTGATCCCGGATCGCGCAATCCAAGTGAGTGACCTACACCTGGAGGCGATCGGCCGGCCAGCGATGCCGGGCTAGCCGGGCGCGGCACCGGCCGCCTGTCCAAGGCGGGCAGTGAGCGGCCATTGCGCAAGGCGCGATACGAGGAAGCTTCAGGTTGGCGGCTCACGTCCTGCCCGGCAGAGCGTCCCGCGGGTGTGTTGTCGCAGGATCGTCCATGCGCCGCGGGGCCGCGTTCGAGCATGAGCGCGGAGCGGCGGGTCGCGATCCCTGCCGATCATGAGATCGTGGAGGCACGTCCGCACCTGAGCCAGCCGATCGCGGTCTGCTGACGACTGCAACGAACGCGGAGCGCTCGGCATTGACCGGAACGAGAGAGCCCGCGTTGAGGGGGCGATCTGGGCGAATGGACGTCAGCGTCGACACGATCCGACGCCCGGGCTCGGCCACTGCCGCCACTGCATGGCAGAATTTCACCGAGTCAGTGTGACAGCGGTGACCCGCCGGCATGGTCCGGATGATCAAAATGTTTCTCCGTGGCGTGGGGACAATGCGCCTGAAGGCGGTCGGCAGCTTGCCGTCATCACCGTCACCCGGACGTGTGTCGCCCCCACAGTTCTTATTCCTTCTTTGCCGCCCACCTCTCGTTGCGTAGTCTTAAGTAAGTGCGATCCCGCACGATGCGACGGTGCGAGGTACGGGTGAGGGGACGACGCGTATGAGCGACATGCTGTCCGGGGCGATCAGCAACGCCCGGTGGTTGATCTACAACTGCACCGGCTACCTGGGCGAGCAATGGCACATCGACGGCGTCAAGCTATTCGACTCCATCCAAGAGAGCTGTGACAAGGCGAATAAGGCGGCCAAGGCCTCGGAAAATCTGGTTCCCGCCAGCACCCTCGACCCTGCGGCCGGCATGACCGCGCTGCGTGGCGCCATCGCCCAGGCCAACGCTTACGCCGAAACGGCGAAGAACGAAGCCGCGGAAGCGGCAAAAAAGCAGCAGGAGCTCTCGAAGCTGCTGCGGCAGCAAAAGAAGACGCCAACCGAGCTCGGGGACGCCGGCCCGCTCATCACCGAGGCGAAGGCGGCCGAAACCACGGCGGCGAGGGTGCGCGACACACTGCGGGCGGCCCAAGCACCCAGTACGTCCTGGCACGCGCTGGCGGCCAGGCTGAATGGCGGCGTGCTTGCGCGAATCAACACGCTGAAGGAGACGCCCGGGGTTGATTCGGGCGACACACTGCTCCAGGCCCATGGCGTCCTCATGAACCAGCTTAAAACCGTCGCCGGCAAGCCGTTTGACGGCGCAGCGGTGAACAAGGTCGTGGAGCAGGTCACGGCCGGTATTGGCAAGCTCGAGCAGCCAATCGACAACGCTGAGAAGAAGTCGGGCGGCGGACCGGATCAGCTCGACAAGCTGCGGCGGGCCGCGCTGCTACAGTTCCGTCGCACGATCGCGGGCTATGGTCTCGACCAGGTGCTCGCCGACGCCGCTGGCAAGCTGCGGGGGACCCTGCCAGAGGTGCAGCCACGGCACCTCGCCGGCCTGGTCAGAAACCAGACGGCGGCACCGGCCCGGCTCGCCACCGCACTGGACCAAGCCACCACGCCCGCCGCGATCGACGTCGCGCTTCAGGAGGCACTGCGGTCGTATCGTGACAGCGTGGCAAGCCTGGCCACGGACATTCAAAACGGCTCGCGGCTGCCAGTTGCCAAAGAGCGCGCACAAGAGGGACTTCAGGCGGAACAG
>JASHVB010000891.1 GCA_030039695.1 Acetobacteraceae bacterium | reverse complement strand
CGCGGCTTTTGGTGGCCGACCAGATCGTTTCCGGTCTGGATGTGTCGGTGCAGGCACAGATCCTCAGCTTGCTGCTGGCGTTGGTGCGGGAACCAGACATCAGTCTGCTGTTCATCTCCCACGATCTCGCGGTCATGTGGTACCACTGCACACGGGTCGCCGTCTTGCATCGCGAGCTCGTCGAAAGCGGCGAGACTGACGAGGTGTTCACGACCCCCCCCCCGGCGCGACGACACGCGCCGCCCGCTCGACGCTGTTCCGTCCAACTGGGGAGACCGGTTTCCGGCTTCGGTCAACCCGCTGTAACCTCACTCCGCCAACCGGGAGGACGATATGCCGTTCATTGCGTCCAATGGACTGACCGAGGCAGAAACCAGCAAGACCATCGAAACAGGGGGAATGCCAGTGCATTACCACGATATCGGTTCGGGGGAGCCGGTGTTGTTCCTGCACTCTTATGGTCCCGGCACCACGGCCTGGATCACTTTCCATAAAGTCGTTGGCGCGTTGTCGCAGCACTTCCGTTGCATTCTAATGGACTCGCCGAATTTCAGTAAAACCGGGCCGATCGTCTACGAGGCGGGTGTGCACGCCGTGCAGGCGCGTACCGGTGTGGCGCTGCTCAACGCGCTAGGCATTTCACGGGCGCATTGGGTCGGCAACTCCCAGGGAGGGCAGTCCGCGATGGTGGCGGCGATCAGCCACCCCTCATATGTCGATCGCTTTGTCATGGGAGGTTCGCATATCGGAACCGGCGGTGATCGGTATCTGTTGGCCAACCGTCCCTCGGAAGGCAGTCGCATCACGCGCGAAGCGATCGATAACCCGAGCAAAGAGAATATAAGACGGTATCTGAAGGTGCATATCGACGATGCCAGCCTGGTGACGGATGAGCTGGTCGATTACATCCATCACGCGCATACTTGGTCTCCGGAATTCCTGGAGGCGCGCAGCAAGTCGATCAGCGTACCGCACGATTACACGTCAGAACTTGCTGGCATCAAATCGCCCGTGCTGCTGATCCACGGGCGCTACGACAGGATGGTTGCATTCGAAATCAGCATTGCGATCCTGAACCACATCGAAGATTCGCGGATGGTGCTGTTGAATAACTGCGGGCATTGGGCGCCGTTCGAGAAACCGGCGGAGTATACGGCGCAGGTGCTGGCGTTTTTAAAAGGATACTGAGGAACGCATCGGGTCCATAAAAACGCCTGGCTTTGGTCGGTTGCGGAATGATTCTCTCCGCGAGGCGACAAGCCCAATTCACGCGGCATCGGAAGCCTCGTCCTCCAGCAGTTCGTGCCCACGACCGGCGTCGAGTTCCCGAATGGAAGCGAGGAGCTCGGCCGCGTTTTTTGGCCTGCTCAGCAGGCGCACGGTTTCTTGCCATCCTGCGAACTCTTCGTCTGCCAGGATAATCAGGTTACCTTTTTGCCGCCCTGTCGTATGACCAGCGGGAGTCCGCGGTCACCTGACACCCGGTCGAACCACGTCACTATGTTCTGGCGGAGCTCGGTGAAGGAAACACGGGCCATTAACCGTGCTCTCGGGCAAGGTTCTACAGAAAAACACTTAAATTCTTATCCAACAACACATTTGCATCCAGCACGATCGTGCGCTTCGCGATCTTCCACCCCATGTCCGTCCGCCGCAGCAGATCCTCGCGATACCCCGACAGAATCTGATGATCCGTTTCCAAATGCGACCGATACACCAGAAACGCCGTCCGGGCGCGAACCTCCCCGCCCTCCAGCGCCTCCACCTCCAAATTCCCGACCATATGGCGCGTCCGGGACGGCGGGTCCTCCGCCCAGGCCATTCCGGTATCGAGCCGAGCAACTCGCATCGAGAGATAGCGCTTGTCTTCCTCCAGGATCGCCAGATCGCCCAGTTCCGTCAGCTCCCGTGCCGCCTCGCGTCGAGGCACGTTCTTCCGCCGCGGCATGAAGTACAGCACGTCGTCCGTGAACAGATCCAACCACTCCCGGAACTTGCGCTCATCCAGCAGCCAGGCTTCCCGGATGTAGAACGGCATCAACTCCAGCCACAGCGCCTGTTGCGCCGTCACGCCCACCGGCTCCGCCATCGTGCTAAGCCCGCATCGTCGCGGTGCCGTCGAACCGCGCGGAAATCGGGTCCAGCGGAATGTCTGCCCAGCTCTCCGCGTTCATGAACTGCTCCCACCGCTGATAGAACAGCCGCTGATTGCTTTCAGATATGTACCGTTCCGAAACGATCCCTGGATACTCCGGATGCGTCCCCGCATGTCCTACACCCATCGAGAGGTCCTGCGGGAACTGCCGCACAAAGCGGCTCCTGCTCGATTCCGTCACCTGCCGCCAGTTATCCACGTCATCCTGCTCAAACAGCCCCGCCGCGCCGTTGTTGGCCTGGCTGCCGATCCGGATCACCCGCTTCAGCTCCTCCGGCATGTCACGGTCCAACAGCACGAAGTGCCAGAACTCCGTCTTCAGGGGCCCGCGCGGCAGCGCCAGCCGGAACCCGAGCACACCGTTCGGGAAAATCGAATGGTTGCCAAGCTGCACCTGCCGCGCGCGCAGCCGGCCAAGCCGCCGCTCCACCTCCGCCAGCGTCGCGCGATGGTAGTCCTCGAACAACCGCATCGTCTCGGTAGACACACCGTGCATGTAGCGCGGCATGTCGTCGTCGGCGTCGCGAAAGGTGATCGAGTGGCCGTTGACGAACACGTGCTTGTTGGGGCTGTTGAACTGGTCGTCATGCGACAATCGAGGACGCCCCATGAAACGGGACTGGACCGAGGCGCTGGACAAATGACTGGTCGGGACATGGTAGTTGTCAGAGCAGTTATCGACCATAGTCTTCCAGTTGGCCGGCTCCAGCCACTTCGTCGGGCCAAGCGCCTGCATGCCGCAGTCGCGCCGGTTGAACACCGTATCCAGATACCACCGCGCGTCCCCGAGATACGCCTCGAGGCTCGGCGCGTTCTTGGCCCAGGTAGCGAAAATCAGCCCCGCGTACGTCTCCACGCGCGCCTCGATCAGCCCCATCGATCCCACGTCAAGTGCGTTGTAATATGCTTCCGTCATCCCCGACACGTGTTCCAGGGTGCCGTCGTTGCGGTAGGTCCAACCGTGATAGGCGCACATGAAGCGTTTGGCATTGCCATCGTCACAGCGCACAACACGGTTGCCGCGATGGCGGCACATGTTCAGCAGCGCATGAAGCGTGCCCTTTCCGTCGCGCGTCAGGATGACAGGGTCTTCTCCCATATAGGTGTGGAAGTAATCGTCAGGGTTCGGAACCAGACTTTCATGACCGATCATCAGCCACGCTCGGCCGAAAATCTTCTCCATTTCCTCATCGTAGACGGCTTGGTCGCTGAAAATCCCGCGGTCGATTTTACCGGTGGCCGGGTCGATGACGCTGTATTTCGCGGTTGTTCTCATGTCGCAATCCTGTCGGTTCAACGCCGAGGCCCATGGCCCCAGATGCTGGTGGCGCGATAGTTCTGTACCGTCCACGTGCTTTC
>JASHVB010000112.1 GCA_030039695.1 Acetobacteraceae bacterium | reverse complement strand
GAAATCGCAGAGGCTGAGACGAAACTGGCTGCGCGGCTGCACGACACCTTCAAGGTAAAGGCCGGAGCGCAGGCAGCCGATGCCGATATCGCACGCCTCCGCCGTCTCGCCGGCGCACTGGAAGGAAGGGCCAGCCTTATCGTTGATGTGAACCAGGCCTGGGATGAAACAACCACCATTCGCTGTCTACCTGCACTAGCCGAGATGGGGGTGCGGCTATTAGAGCAGCCATTGCCGGCATGGAACCTCCAGGGCATGGCACGAGTCAGAGCCCGGTCCTCCGTTCCGCTCATGGCCGATGAGTGCGTGTTTTCCTCGCACGACATGCTGGCCGTTGTGCAGGCAGCTGCAACGGACGTGGTCTCGCTCAAGCTGGTAAAGCATGCCGGCCTGTTGGAACTGCGGAACGTCGCGGCGGTCGCCGAGGCTGGGGGTATTGCTCTCTATGGCGGGTGCCTGCTGGAAAGCTCAATCGGTGCCGCAGCACACCTGCACGCGTTCGCCGGGCTGCGTACCCTGGACTGGGGCTGCGAGCATTTCGGGCCGCAGATTCTGGCCGACGACCTTGTGGAGGAGCCGCTACGCTTTGCCGACCTCCACATCGAGCTGCCGGCGGGGCCGGGGATCGGCGTGAGGCTCGACCGCGACAAGCTGCGCCGTTACGCACGGCAATAGGAGGCCGCGATGCTTTATCACGTGAGGATGGACGTGCATGTTCCCCACGATATGGAAACGGATCGTTTCGAGCAGCTGAAGGCCAAGGAAAAGGCACGCGCCGAGGAGTTGCAGCGGCAGGGCAAATGGCGCCACCTGTGGCGCATTGCCGGCCTCTATTCGAACATCAGCATTTTCGACGTTGCAGACCACGACGAACTGCACGCGTTGTTGTCGACGCTGCCGCTGTTTCCGTTCATGGCTATTCAGGTCGCGCCACTCGCCCGACACCCGTCGGCGATTGACTGACCTGAACCTGGGCGAACCCTCACCATGGCCCAGCCATGCATCGTCTCGCGCCACCACTTCGGCTGAACCCGGTTCGACCCACCACTGTGGGTGTCATGTTGCCGTTTGAGACAACGATTCCTTGATAAATCAATGAGACCCTCGGACTGGAAAGGAATGCTCCGATATAGCGGACATCACGTTGGTGAGGCCGTCGAGATGTACCGCCGAGCCTGCGCGATGGGGCTCGAGGGCATCGTCTGCAAGCGAGCAAGCGCGTCATATCGCCCAGGTCGCAGCAGTGCGTGGCTAACGGTCAAATGCCGCAGCCGCGAGGAGTTCGTCGTGCTTGGCTGGACCCCGCCGTAAGGACATCGCAGCGGGCTTGGATCGCCCCGCGTGGGCTACTATGACCCGAGTGGCGATCTCCACTACGCTGGCGGTGTTGGAACGGGCTTCAACGCGTGCGAATTATCGGTGCTTCGGGAGCGACTTGATCGGTCACACCCGCGCGAGGCTCGCAGCGCTTCTTGTATGCAGGCGATCCACTCGACCGCGCGATTCACTGGGGTCGACCAGAACTTGTCGTCGAAGTCGAATATGCTGGCTGGTCAGGCAGCGGACGGCTGCGCCACTCCGTTTTCCTGGGCGTCCGCCAAGACAAGCGGGCGGCCGAAGTTGTGCGTGACATTGCTGATCCCCGGGCCGCACGCATCGCCGTGAAAACTCCCGCAGGCGGCTGAGATACGCGTGATCCCACAACTGCGAGCAAGCGGACGCATCTTCGAACAGCCATCCAATGCGCTTTCAGTGACGGCCGTGAAGATTGCCGCGGCGGTTATTATTGTTGTCCTTCTGGGACTCGATGGTCTTATCTTCGCCGCCGCTAACACGCTTACTCTCATCCGAAACAGCAATGTTACAAACGCCCATTGGACTAGGGCATCGTAAACATGACTATGGGAATCCCCGTTTGGGACCCAGAGAGCGCGGACCGTGCCTGCGTGATCGCTGCCAGAACCGTTCCCTACCGTCGTAATCCCCGCTCGAAGCGGTAGCGCGACAACAGTGCTTGTGCGCAGCCGCTCGATTTTCGAAGGCAGGTTTGCCGATCGCAACGGGCCCATTCCGCGCAAGAATAATCGATATTCCACGTCAATGTGGCCCGACGCACTATCCCTAAGAATTACAAGGCGGAACTACACGTTTCGCGAGTCATCATCAGGAGACGTGAGCCATCGCAGGAGTGTGACTGGCGTTGACGCCGACCGTGGACGAAGTTATCGGTCGATAACTCGCTCGCTAAGAGCAGTCAGCCCGGGAGGAGAGAATGATGTTACCGCAGCCGCCGCTCGTTTCATCTCACGTTCCCGTCGTGGGTAGTTTGAACGGCTGTTTCGTGCGTATGCACACCGGGATCCGCCTCGCGGGTGGTCTGCCATGGGCGAGCGTACTGCAGGCGGCATCAGAGGCGAGCGCTCGGCGCGCTGGGGCAAGTGCCACTCAGGATCACGGCAATCCGCCGCCGGGCGTCGCCAAGCTGCCCGCGATCAAAATGGTATTCCTGCTTGTGAAGCCCGAGGACATGTCAGACCGGAGTTTTCATCAGTATTGGCTCGAGCAACATGCGCCACTGGTCCGTTCGCTCGCCCGCGACATACGCGCAAAGCGCTATATCCAAAGCCACCTCATACCGTCCGCGACAGCGCAGGCTGCAGCAGACATAAGGGGCCTGAAGCCCAATCCTTATCAGGGCTTCGCTGAAGTCTGGTGGCAGAGCGAAGAAGACATGGCGGACGCATTCGCGACGGTCGCTGGGGCGGAAGCTGGCGGGAAGCTTCTGGAAGATGAGCAGAAGTTTCTGGACGAGCGCACGCTAATCCTCATGACGCAGGAATACCAGATTTTCGACAGGGCCTGACACACACGGTCTCGAACCGCCATACAAGCGGTTGAGGCCGCCACAGGCCGGATGCCGTGGGGAAGTCGACCTAAGGCAAGCGCAATACAAAGTTTCGAACAGATGGAGGCCCCGATGTACCCAGCGCCAATCGAATGTCTCCAAAGTCCGACGACAGTGGACGAAGCTCTGCTTGGACTCTCATTGGTCGACGGCAAAGAGACGCTACCGATCGCGGGGGGTATGAGCCTGATGCAGGCAATGAAGTCCCGCCTCGCACGTCCGGACGCGCTGGTTGACCTCAACGGTGTCGCAGAGCTTCGGGGCATTTCTTGGCAAGACGGGATGCTGCGGATTGGCGCGATGACGCGCTACGTCGACCTCGCAGGTGCTCCGGAGCTGCAAGAAGGGGCATTCGGTGCGATCGCAGATGCAGCACGCCATGTTGGCGACCGCCAGGTGCGCAATCGTGGCACGATCGGTGGTTCGCTGTGCTGGAACTACGTGGCCGCGTGCATACCGGTAGCAAGTCTGGCAATCGGGCCCACCGTGGTTCTGTGCTCGCTCAACCCCGCAGGTGGCGTTCAAACGCGATCACTCGTGATCGACGATTTCTTGCGCGGGCCGATGCAGACCGCGAGCCAGTCTAGCGAACTCCTACGATCGATCCTCTTCGCTGGGCCGACAGAACGTTCCGGCAGTGCCTACCGGAAGTGGGGCGTATCGGCAGCCACGCTTCCCATTGTTGGCGTTGGGGTCGCGTTGACAGTCGATCAGCACGGAACCTGCACGAGCGCGCGCGTCGCTGTAGGTGGTCTCGTCAACGGCTCGCAACGGCTTGCCGCCGCTGAACGCGCGCTGCCCGGCTTATCCGCCGACTCCGGGGACGCCATCACACACCTCTTTCTCAACGCGGCTCAGACTGTCGACGTGCAAAGCGATAGCTGGTCGACTGCCGACTATCGGCGACTGCTTATTCAGGAGATCGGCAGGGACGTGACCCTGAAGGCCTTCGAACGAGCGACGAAAGGTGCCTCACAATGACAAGGTCCATCACCATCCGTGCTCACATCAATGGACAGGAGATTGAGGCGAATGTCTTGCCGCGAACCTTGCTTGTTGACTTTCTGCGGGACCATCTCGGCCTAACAGGCACTCATGTCGGCTGCACCTTCGAGGGGGTATGCGGCGCATGCACGGTTCAGTTGGACGGCGAGGCGGTGAAATCCTGTATGCTGCTTGCGGGGCAGATTTCGGGACATACGGTATTAACGGTGGAGGGATTGGCCAAAGACGGAAAGCCGTATCCACTGCAAACAGCCTTCCAGGATGCCCACGCGCTGCAATGCGGCTACTGCACGCCCGGCATCCTCATGAACATGAGCGACTTCATCGTACGTAACGAGGATCCCACAGACGATGAAATTCGAACTGCGCTGGTTGGCAATCTGTGCCGCTGCACCGGCTACTCGCACATCGTAGAGGCGGTTCGAAATGCAGCTCGCGCGATCAAGGAAGCGAAAGGAGCGACGACATGAATGCCGACGGCGAGTTTGTTGTGATCGGCAAGCCGGTCGTGCGCAAGGAGGACGTGCGGTTAACCGCCGGCCGCGGCCAGTATTTTGCTGACATGAAGATTTCAGGGGCGTTGCACTGCGTTTTTGTGCGATCGAGCCACTCTCACGCCGGGATCGTGTCGATAGATACGACTGCAGCGTTGAAAGCCCCCGGCGTCATCGCGATTTTCACGGGCGAGGACATCAAAGAACGCCTGGCACCGCTGCCCCACCCGATCGTTGTGCCCAACCTACCAGGCAAGTTTCCCAAGCACTGGCCACTGGCGGTCGGACGGGTCAAGTTCAACGGAGAGCCCGTTGCGGTCATTGTCGCAACCGACCGCTACCTCGCCGAGGACGCGGCTGAGCTCGTCGAGGTCGTGTACTCGGACCTTCCTTATGTCGGCTCCCCCGAGGAGGCTATGCGGCCGGGTGCGCCAGTTATCCACGACGGCTGGGAGAACAACGAAATTTTCTCCATGAGCTTCACCGGTGGCTATACCGCAGAAACGGTACAGGCAAACGTCGATGAGATACAGACGATCATCGACGCAGCTCCGGTTGTCGTGCGTGAAACCTTCAAGGTGCACCGAACCGGAGTCACGGCGCTCGAGCCACGTGGCGTAATGGCCGCCTGGAGCGAGGACGACGGCCTTACGTGCTGGATTACGACGCAGCGGCCGCACATCGACCGCCTGGCGCTTGCCGAGGTCTTGGGGCTGTCGACGCAGCAGGTCCGTGTAATCGCGCCGCGTGATCAGGGCGGCGGGTTTGGTACTAAAGCGCCATTCTACCGAGAATCGATGCTGATCCCATGGCTTGCCAAGACGCTCGGAAGGCCGGTGCGGTGGCTCGAATCCCGTGAAGAAAGTCTGCTGGTCGTCGGCCAGGAGCGCGATCAGCGGCACGAAATGACGATCGCGGCGTCACGCGACGGGAAAATCCTTGCGCTTCGGGCCCGCATCGTCGCGGACAACGGCGACGGCTGCATGGGCGTCTATTGGGGCTTCGTGATGCCCGTCCTTGGTGCCGCGACATTACCTTCGGGGTACGATATCCCCAAATGTGACATCCAGCTCCGCTGCTATGTCACGAACAAGCCCTCGCTGTCGCCGTCGCGCTCATTTGGCAGCTTCCCTGGCCGCTTCGTGATCGAGCGGATGATGGACATCTTGGCCCGGAGGATCGGCAAGGATCCGATCGAGCTTCGCCGCCTCAACTTGGTTGGCAGCTTCCCCCACATCACAGCCACTGGCTGCCATCTCGATAGCGGGGACTACAGAAAGGCGTTGAACATACTTGCCTCGACGGTGAACGTCCCCGAATTCCGGGCGCTGCAGAAGGACCTGCGCGACCAGGGGCGATACGTGGGACTAGGCTTCGGCACCGGCGTTGAGATCTCCGGCATCGCGTCCGACGTCTTTGTGCAGCTCGAAAATCAGCCGGGCTATGGGTCAGCGACCATACGGATCGACGCACGCGGGCGGGTCCAGGTTCTCGAAGGAGATGCGCCACAGGGCACCAGCCACGAGACAACATTTGCGCAAGTGGTCGCTGAGACCTTCGGCATCTCGACGAGCGATGTGCTGGTACAGACCGGCGATACGGCGAACACGCCATTTGGATCCGGTTCGCTGGGAGCGAGAGGAGGATCGTACACCGTTAGCGCCGTCGTCAACGCTTGCCGCAGCCTGCGCGAGAAGATGGCCCGGATCTTTATTCACGATCGGAAGCTCAACGTCTCGCCTGGTGACGTCAAGTTCGAAGCCGGGTTTGTCTTCCCCGTGCTGGACCGCGAAAACAAGATCAGTTTTGCGGAGCTCGCCGACCGCATCATCATGAAACCGGTGGCTCTGCCCCCAGGCGAGCAGGCCGGTCTCGAAGCGACGAACTACTTCGAAGCGGCCAAGCCGATGTTTTATTTTGGCGCCCACGCATGCTTCGTTGAGGTGTTTCCCAAGACCGGCGAATTCAGAATCGACCGGTATGTCACGTGCGAAGATGCCGGGACCGTGATCAATCCGTTAATCGTCGAAGGCCAGATTCAGGGCGGTGTCGTGCAGGGCCTCTCGAACGCAATGTTCGAAGAGTTCGTGTATGACGAGAACGGTCAGCAACTCACAACGACCTTCGAGGCGTACAAGCTGGCAACAGCAGCGGATGTGCCGCATATCGAGGTCACGCATTCGTTCACACCGTGCCCGCACACACCACTCGGGTCGCGAGGAATCGGCGAAGGAATCCCGGGGCCGGTGCCGGGAGCACTCGTCAACGCCGTCTGCAATGCGTTGGAGCCGTTTGGGATCGAGATCAACCAGCTTCCGCTCCGCCCAGACAAGATCTGGCAGATGCTAGGCGCGAATTTCCACCCTGTGCAGGCGAAGCGCGGTTTGCGGGAGGAGCGGGCGGGATGACCGGAGACCCCAATCGCGGCCGCTGGATCGCCGGCATCTGGTCAGATGAGCTCTCGACGGCCGGACCAGTAGCAAGGTCCAAAGCTGCGTTGGGACCGATCTCGATAAGGCCGACCGGATGCGGCGGTCCGAAGGGCGCTTACCCAGACCTACCGAGACGTCGTCGACCGTGTCGCTCGAACGGCACGACGCTCACGCGACAACAGCGCATCCGACTTCGGTCTCGTCTGGCGAACCTGTCCTGCTGTGTCCTCGACCTCGGCCGATCCCGAGCCGGCGAGGATATTGCGGGCCACTTGAGGAAATCCGGCCAGCAGGCTGTCGACGCTCAGTTCCGTGAACTCGTCGACATCGACATGGACCGGTACGCCGTACACTTCTCGCCGGACGCCGTAATAGAAGACCCCGCCATGGAAGATCCAGAAGGCGGCAAGCTCTTTTGGCTTTACCGGCACCTCACGAATCGACGGCATACCATAGACGAAGCGGATCTCTTCGCAGATGCGCTTCAGGACGTGCTCCTCCATGAAGGAGACGTAGCGCTTGTTGATGTCCAGCCCCTTGAGTCCGGAGAAGAAGTATATCCGTATCCACTCGGGCTCGAACATGACCCTGGCGTAGGCCTTATAAAACCTAATCAGACGACCCCTGAG
>JASHVB010000890.1 GCA_030039695.1 Acetobacteraceae bacterium | reverse complement strand
ATCAGGTCAAAGGCTTCGTGGTGTTACCGAAGCGCTGGGTGGTGGAAAGAACGCTGGCCTGGCTGGGGCGCTGCCGCCGTCTCGCCAAGGATTGGGAGGCACTCAACCGAAAGGCACGCGCATTCCTGATGATGGCCTCCATTCGACTCATGGTCAGGAGGCTATGTCGCAGCTACGCATGATCCCGGACAGACTCTAAGGGGGACCACAGCGAGCAGCCATGCGTAGCTGTCATTCACCGCTTGATCGGTTCCCGAGGGTGGCCTAGCAGGTACTTGCCTGCAATCGGGAGGTGGTCCCTGCTAGGCGCCGGGCACATGGGCGTCAATAAGGCTGAAGGCCGCGCCGCTCAGCACGAGGCCACTATGGCCAGCACGCCGCAGATTCTGGCCTCCGCGATCGAAGAATCCGTTCCGTTCGTCAGCGACTGCCTCAAGCTCGAAGCGGTCTGAGAAACCCATTCATCGGCCAAAACGCCACCGCCCGATTCCACTGGCAGGTTGCGACAGAACTCGGTCGCATGCGTCGGCGCCTTGGCGCGTCCGCCGCCTGGACCGCCGCCACGCGAATTCACAACTCTCCACGAGATTCCGATCCGCGCCGCGCTAACCTCGTGGAGCGAGCTTCGACAAAGCGGGATATGCAACCATGGTCTAAACCATCCATCTCAAGGCGATCCACATCCGCGCGGTCGACGTGCCGCCGAGGCGCACGATTATCGCCACAAGGTCGACGCAGTCCGCAGCCCTGGGAAAACTTCCGGTCTCGGCGACGGCCACGAATGCCCCTCGGAATAACCATGATACAGACGTAATGAGCAGCCACCAGAACTATGCGCCTCGCTTCCGAACGGCAAGTGAAAATTCCCGGCGTCGAGGCGTCGGGCCGACGCGCCGCAGCGCGGCTGTCCGTCGCTCGGATTTTTCGTTCAGCTGGGACGGCCACGATGCGCGCAGATTTTGCAGGCCTGAGGCAGTCGGAACAACCTAGTTCCGATCGACATGCCGGGGCCGGTCATCGGGCCCCGCAAGCTGCTGATCATGGTTGCGACAATCTCGATCATCCAAATCGACGTCGAAAACTGCGGCGGGTTCCGACCCACTGTCGTCGGCGCGCTTGAAGACCACAATCGCGACGGACCGAACTCAAAAATACGCCTCAAACGCAACAGGAGAACTGTCATGGACATCGATCTAGACAGGCGACACTTGATGTTGGCGCCTTTTCTTTTGGCGCTGGCGTCTGGGCTCTCGACGGCGTCAGCCGGCCCGCTGAATCCGGCTCAGACAATCATCACCCTCCGGGACAATCTGCAATGGAAATCCAATCCAGACTTGCCTGAGAAGAGCGTCGACATGTGTCCACTTTTCGGCGATCCCAATTCGGAGGGGCTCTATTACACCCTGCTTCGTTGGTGGCCTGGTTACATGAGCGCGCCGCATAAGTACACGACAGACCGGCTGTGTGTGGTTGTCTCCGGGACTTGGTGGTGCAACAGCGGGGCGGATTTCGATCCGGCGTCGTGCGTTCCTGCCCCTGCCGGTAGTTTCGTGCGTCGCGTCGCAGACACGCCCCACTACGACGGAGTCATCAAAGACCATCACGAGCCGGCCGTTATTGCGATCTGCGGCATTGCGCCGGTGAATCTCAAAATCCTTGACCCGTACAAATCGCTCGCCATTCGGCTCTAGAGGCTGTCAGAGCCAGGTCAGCCACCGCGTCCGAGTCGAGGCTTGCCGGGCTTCTTGGGTTATGTTTGAAGCGCGAGAGAGCACGCTCGCGCCATCATGCGGGCGTTCGGCGATCCGCTGGGTGAGTGTCGCTCTGACCGTAATTCTGCAACCCGAACCCGAGGAAAATGGCCGATCTCGCTAAACGGAAAATGCGCAAGCTTCGGCTTATCCTGCAACATATGGGCCGGTATGTTGACCGTCATGTGCGACAAAGTTGTCGTGACGCATTTTCAAAGGCTTGGGCCCCTCAGCTTCCGTTTGTGGTTGAGTCATGCCCCAACGTCTTTGTCGTTAACGCTGGATCTCGTTGCTATATCCGTGTGGTAATCACTACGGATACTCAGATAGACCGCGTTAGCCGATGCGGCGACGGCACAAATCAGAACTGATCCACGGCCGAGACGCGGGACGGGAAAGTCGTCTAGAGATAGGCTCTCGAAACCACCAAATTCCTCGAGAACGATTGCTTTCATCGAGGCTCTTTTGGTTCGCTATACTGCGGCATTACCGATGGACGCGACGACTTCATCGGTGGTCACAATGGCGTTGGCGTAGTTCGGCATGTTGATGTCGAGCGCTGCGTGCATCATCTCGTCTGAGTAATCCGCCGTCGCGTCCTTGACCACGGTGACATCGTAGCCGAGCTCGGCGGCAAAGCGCACGGTCGCCTCGATACAGGTGTGCGCAATCAGTCCAATGACGATGAGCTTATGGACGCCGTGCTTCTTGAGCTGAACGTCCAAGTCCGTGTTGGCAAAGCCGCTCGAGCACCAGTGCTCACCGACGACGATCTCACCTGGCGCGGGCAGGAACTCATCGCGGAACTCGCCGCCCCAAGTGCCGTATTCGAAAGTCTTCCGCGACCAAGCTGCCCTTTGAATCGGCGCAATGTACTGCCAGGTTTCATAGTCGCCTGGCCGGTAGCGCCGATGCATGGCATAGAAGACCCGAAACTTCGCCTTCCGCGCTGCGTTCAGAATTTCAAGCATATGAGCAACGCAGCTGTTCGCCTCGGCGACAGTTTTGATGCGGGGCCAGATCTTGCCACCTTCGGAGATGAAATCGTTGTACGGATCAACCACCAAAAGCGCCGTTATGGCCCTATCATAGGAAACGTTCACCATGAGCTCTCTCCGATCATCTGAGGTCTTTGCCTTCGCACTTTCTCAACGGTGGCGGCGCAACGCGTGTGGAGAATTCACTCGCCTTTCAGGGCGTAGGTGCGTAGCGAGTACAAACGAAGTCGCGATCTTTCGCAGGCTCGTGGCAAGAGAAGCACGTTTTATGCAGCGCCTCGCTGCCGGGCTTGCCGTTCGTGAAATCGGCAAATCCCCAGCCACCGGTCGCTGTGTATTTTCTTGAGTCCTTGACCATGAATTGCACATTCACGGCGGACCCCGCAAAGGTAGATTCGAGGCCGGTCCCAGGAAAACCCTCGGCTAAGGCTTTGTTGTCTGCGTCCGACGAGGTTTCAGTCCAATGCAGCGCGGCAATGATTGAGCCATCCGGGAATGGGAGCCTCCCTTCTCGAAACGCTTTTGTCGCAATGTCGTTGCCTAGTTCGGCGCGCAACTGTTTGAATTTGCCTCCTGCTCCTGTCAGTCGCTTGACTGAGATCAAATGCCAGTCACGGTAGCCAACCGGAATTTTGATGCCATAGAGTGGAGACGAATTACTCTCAGCCTGTGTCTGGTTCGCCGGGAGGCTCTGTGCCGTGGATTTCGCGACGCACAGAGCGCAAACGGCGATAGTGGCGCAGACACCCAAGGCGCCAAGGACCTGCCCAGTGGCCCGAAAATCCATGATCTTCTCCGTGACGGCCACAAGACTAGCGGGTCCCTGGGGCTCTGTCTGCTCTGATTGTCGCGCCGACCGTAATTCTGCAACACGAACCCGAGGAAATGGCCGAACTCGCTGAACGGGAAATGCGCCGCTTCAGCTTATCCTGCAACATATCGGCCAGTATGTTGACCGTTATGTGCGACAAAGTTGTCGTGACGCAGTTTCAAAGGCTTGGGCCCCTCAGCTTCCGTTTGTCGTTGAGTCATGCCCCGAGGTCTTTGTCGTCAGCGCTGGATCTCGTTGTTGTATCCGTGTGGGAATTGACCGCTATTTGCGACGTGCTGATTAATCGTCAGCGCGACACAGGCTGGCGCAGGTGCGTGAGGTGTGCGGCATCCACCTTCCGCAGCTGTCGAAGCCGAGTGGGTGAGGTGGCCTCATGACGGCCGGCCTTTTTTGTTGGTCCGGGTGTTCAGACTGTTGGATATTAGCGGTACCGGGATGAGCGCGCGCGAAAGCGCTGCAGGGCAGCTTCGCACGCCGCTGACCCTTCCGGACGACAGGCTGGACGCGACGGCGACCCGGATCCTACGTTTCGCAGGGAGTCTGGTGGGCTGACCGCGGTGGTGGCTCGGTCGGCCGGCGCGCCATGATCAACTGTGATGGCGGCTACACCACGGCAATCCTAGACGACGAGGGGAGGAAGGATCCGATGAGCCCGTCTGAGGCCCTGGCCACGGCACCCCCCGTCATCGGCCCGCTAGAGGAACACTACCGCACAAGCTCTACCGCCTTTTGTGCCGCAAGCGATTCCACCCGGGTTACCCGTACCCACTGGCACATCGCGATCGCCAACGGCCTCGGCTGGGGCTTCGATGGCATGGACGGCGTGATCTTCGCGCTGGCCACACCAACGGTGATCCGAGACTTCGGCGTCACGCTGCCCGAATACCGAACCGGCCTGCAGGTCTCGCTGCTCGTCGGCATCCTAGGCATGTATGTCTGGCCCTGGCTCGCCGACCGTCACGGCCGCCGTAGCCTGCTGGCCATTAACATCGCCCTGTTCTCGCTGCTAATGCCGGCGATTGCCGCCACCCAGACCTTCGTCGCTTTTGTTCTGGTGCGATGCGCGGTGAATTTCGCGCTGAACGGCGAATGGTCGCTTGGTTCGATGCTCGTCGCCGAGACCTGGCCCGCACGTCTGCGCGGCCGGGTGATCGGCATCAACCGGGGCACATGGTGCTTTGGCGCCGCGCTCGCCGGCGCCATTGCCACGTTCATCATTGCGCGCTGGGGCTGGCGTGTTGCCTGCATTGTTCCGGCGGTTGTCGGTTTGCTGGCCGTCTACGTGCGCATGAGCCTGCCGGAATCGCCGTACTGGGTGCGGCTGCAGGACCGCCGCCACCGCATCCGGGAAGCACAACAGGCGGGCCGTCCGTTGCTGCCGCAGGACCAGGCTTGGCTTGATAAGACGACGAAGGTCCCAATGCGCCAGTTGTTCCTGCCCGACATGCTGCGTAACACATCCGCAGCGACGTTCGTCGCCTGCTGCAGCACAATCATCTATGGGACGGTCGGTGGCTGGATGCCTCTGTACCTCGCACAGGAACGCCACTGGTCCACCGCGGCCTACGGCACATTCTACATTTTCTGGGGCCTGGTCGGATTTGTTGGCTTGTTGGTCGCCGGCCTGATCTCCGACCATTTCGGTCGCAAACCGGCATTCTACGTTATGCTCGTCGAGGGCGCAGTGTTCCTGACGCTCTGGGTCTACGCTGAAAGCACCATCGCGCTGTGGGTTTACGGCCTGCTGTGGAGCATCGGCTTCCTGGGCTTCTGGGCACCCAGCATGATTCTGACCGCCGAAATTTACCCTACGCGCATCCGAGGCGTCGGCAACGGTTTCTCCTGGGCGGTGGCGTGGCTTGTCGGATTCGTGCTGTGGCCGTTCGTCACCATCGGCATCCAGCAGAGCACCGGGTCGTTCACTAAGGCGTTCCTGATCGTGCCGGTGGCGATGGTCCTGATGGGCATCGGCATCTGGTTGTTTACGCCTGAGCACCGCGGCAAAGAACTGGACGCGATCGCGGTATAACACAGCGATCCTATGCAGCCGGCTGAAGACGCCACGCACTGGTTCCATACGTATGAGACCATCCAGACCGTTTCGACCATTCGAAGTAAATACCATCGCATCGGAGGCTACGATCGTCGAATTCGGATATTAGTCGCACATCATCGGCCCTGACGCCGCGGCGCAAAGCAATGCCCGCCTCGCCGCCTAAAAGGGGTGGAAGTGGCCGTGAATGGCTTAATACCGCAGTCGGCTCTGCTGAAGGAGACGAACGAGGCGGTTTCCTCGCTCGTCGCGACCCGGAACCGTGCCTCCTGTGCCTCACTAACTGTCTTGCAGTAGCGTCCGATATGGCGTTAGACGCTACTGGTGGACCAGCTCCGACGCAACGGCCCAGTCGACGCAGGATCAATGCGTCTGCCACCACTCCCGGCGAGCGGGCGACGTGCTGATGTGGGCGAAGCGCGCTACGATGCACCGCGGCGCCGGCGACTATCGTCCCGAGAAGCGGTGCGTCGTGCTACGGACAACCGGTTACCAGAAGTGTTTCCACGCCAGTGCGACGGAAACGCGGTCAATATTGGAGGCGAGGCGATCATGAGCGACCGCGACCCGGTCAAGGCGGCAGTGGCGGCCCACTGGAACCGTCGCGCCCCGACGTTCGACAGCGACTTCGGCCACAGCATCGCGACGGCGGACGAGCGTGCCGCATGGGATCGCATTTTCTATCTGGTTACCGGTGCCCGCAACGGCCTCGACACGCTCGATGTGGGCTGCGGCACCGGGTTTATCAGTTTTGAGTTGGCGGCAAGTGGTCATCGCGTCACCGGGATCGATTTTGCCGCGTCGATGTTGGAGGAGGCACGCCGAAAGGCAGCCGAGAGCAGGACGCCGATCCGGTTTGAACAGGGTGACGCCGAAAACTTACCCTTCGGCGCGTGCAGCTTCGATCTCGTCGTCAGTCGTCACGTGCTTTGGACCTTGCCGCATCCGGTAGCGGCAGTGGTCGAGTGGGTCCGCGTGCTCCGGCCCGGAGGTCGCCTTGTCGTGCTCGACAGCCAGTCCGATCCGAACCTACCGCTCAACCCACGCCAGAACGCCCGAGCCAGCAGCGAGTACGCCGGCCTCGATCGATGGCTGCCGTTTCTCAGCGGCCGCCCCCCCGCTGACATCGAGGCTCTCTTCGCAGCCCATGGTCTCGTCGACATTGGCCACGACCCGCTCACCGACCTCGTTGAGGCGCATTATCGGCGGATGCAGGCCGAGGGCCTGCCGCCGCAGCGGCGCTCCCGCTATGCCGCCTGGGGTACCAGGCCGAAGTAAGTTGGTCGTTAGTCAGCGCAACGCCTCGAAACTTCTCGGGCACACAGTCGGGTGCAGATATCCAGGAGCTACTCCTCGCCTGTCGTAAACTGTAGCACTTAGAGAGCACGTGACTTGGCCGGCACCTCGCCTAGAATTGGAGCCACCCGTCGGCCCACATGAAATGGTGAAAATTTCCCCGTAGACCTTCGTAGCTACATTTAATTTGGAAAGTTCAGTTGTCAATCGTCCCATAACTGGACCGGCATTGCCACGTTAAGTTCGAGCGGTGGCTTGGGCCCTGAGGGCGGTGCCGTGTCGATCACGCCGCGTGCTGAGCGCACATCTCCTGCTGCCAGACATTGGACGCTGCGGACTGGATTGCGCGGTACGCGGTTGTCGCGCTGACCGTAATTCTGCAACACGAGCCGGAGGAAAATGGCCGATCTCGCTGAACAGAAAATGCGCACGCTGCGGCTTATCCCGCAACCCGTCGGCCGGTATTTTGACCGTTATATGCGGCAAAGTTATCATGACGCAATTTCAAAGGCTTGGGCGCCTCAGTTTCCGTTTGTGGTTGGGTCATGCTCCACGGTCTTTGTTGCCAACGCTGGATCTCGTTGCCGTATCCGCGTGGGAATTGACCGTTATTTGCGATGTCCTGACTAATGGTCAGCACGACAGCGCCCAACTCGAGAGTACGAAGATTCCGACGGTATGGCGATCGACCTTCAAGACACGCGACAACTCCACGCTCGCCGGTGCCTCACCGATTGGCGCTTGGTCACCGCCACCCGAGGTGACGTCTTCCAGACTGCTGGTGTCAGGGTTTCCTAAAATGTATATTCGGGCCGAAAACGGCACTTGGTTCCGTAAAGCGTGGACTGTGGGCAAGGCAATGAATATACCATTAAAGGAACCAAACGGCGCTCACAAGGAAAATTGGCGCGTCCAACC
>JASHVB010000889.1 GCA_030039695.1 Acetobacteraceae bacterium | reverse complement strand
TCGTTTCCCACTGGAGGAAGGCGGAGGAGGGCAGAGGAATGTCCCCTCCCCCCAAGGGGAGGAGGACAAAGGCGCGCTATAGCCCTAGCACGGCCTTCGTCAGGATGTTCTTCTGAATTTCGTTCGTGCCGCCGTAGATCGATGCCGCGCGCAGGAATAAGTAACTGCCGGTGGAAGCGCTCGACGCTTCCAGCATGTCGTCCGGTTCGTTCATCGCCGCGAGTTCCTCCGCCCAGACCGGCATCGACATTGGCCCCGCGACATCCATTGCGAGCTCCGTTGTCGCCTGCAGCAGCTCGGTACCCTTAACCTTAAGCACCGACGATAGCGGATCCGGCCGGCCGTTCCCCTCCGCCTTATCGTAAGCAGAGACCACGCGGTACTGCGTGATCTCCAGCGCCTGCATGTCCACTTCCAACTGCGCCACGCGCTGGCGGAACGCTGCGTCATGGATCAACGGGCGGCCATTGGCGTTGACCTGGTGCGCCATCTCCTTCGCCGCCTTCACCCGCTCCTTCGACTTGCCAAGCCGCGCGATCCCGGTGCGCTCATTGCCGAGCAGGAACTTGGCGACATCCCAGCCCTTGTTCTCCTGATGAACGCGCATGTTCACCGGCACCTTCACGTCGTCGAAGAACACTTCGTTCAGGTGGTGGCTGCCGTCGATCGAGATGATCGGCCGCACGGTGATGCCCGGCGTTTTCATATCGACGAGCAGGAAGGAAATGCCCTCCTGGCGCTTGGCCGCATTCGGATTGGTGCGCACCAGCACGAAGCACCAGTCGGCATGATGGGCGGTTGACGTCCAAATCTTCTGGCCGTTGACCACGTAGTGGTCGCCTTCAAGTTTTGCCGCCGTCTTCAGCGACGCGAGATCGGAACCAGCACCGGGCTCGGAGAATCCTTGACACCACCAGTCATCCAAATTCGCGGCGCGTGGCAGGAACCGCCGCTTCTGCTCCTCCGTGCCAAACTGGATCAGCACGGGGCCGATCATGGTGATGTTGAACGATGAGAGCTCGGGCGCCGGCGCGACTTGGTTTTCCTCCAGGAAGATCATCTTCTGGATCGCTGTCCAACCCGGCCCACCCCATTCCTTCGGCCATGACAGCCCGGCCCAGCCTTTCCTGTTGAGGATGCGCTGCCAACGCACCGTGTCTTCCTTGCGCGGACCGTGACCGAGGCGCATGCGGTCACGGATATCGGCTGGCAGGTTGTCGCGGATAAAGGCGCGGACTTCCTCGCGGAAGGCGGTCTCTTCCGGGGTGAAACGCAGGTCCATGGGTCGATCCTCCCTACTCACGGGTAGATTAGGTCAGGGAGACCGCCGCAGCAACGCGGCACCCGGCGGTGCCGATGCACGTGATCGCCTTCCAGCAATGTCGGATCGTCGCCGCGCACCGGGAAGCGTCCGCCAATGTGTCGACCGTGACGTCGGCGGGCTCAGGCACGCTCGGAACCGCGCGCGACATGACATCACCCCCCTGGTCGCAACGATGCGGACGTCTGCCAAGCACGCACGACGTTGCCCGTGGATGACCTCGCGAACGCTGCGGGACCGCCAGGCTTTCCCAACATGCAGACGTCTGCGGCCTCACAGGCCGACAAACAGTGCGACACAGCTGGCAGTCGAAAGATGGCCTGGCGCAGCGGTTCGGCAAATGCCGGTGAACTCTGGCTGTGGCGGCCGCCGATCGCAGCGGCGGCAACTTGGACGAAGCGCCTGCCGCGGAGGTCTTGCCCGCCCGGCCGCTGTCGCATCATCATTCCAACGGAGTATTTGATCCGCTTGCCAGACTGCACATCGTCAAGCGCACTCAGGAGGAGCGTCATGCTGCCGACTCCTAGTTTCCACCATCTTCATCTGAACTCAGTCGGTCCCAATGCGGCGATCGACTGGTACACGCGGCAATTCCCCAGCACGGCAAAAGGCACCTGGGGCGGTTTTCCGGCACTGCTGTCGCCCAACAACGTCATGATCTTGTTCAACGAGGTGGACGAGCCGCCGGTCAGCGAACCGCAAAGCGCGATCTGGCATTTCGGCTGGCATATCCCCGCGGTGCGCGAGCGAATCGCCACTTATCAACAGCGCGCCAACGTCGAACTGCTGCCGCTCTACACCACCGACGAGGGTGGCTCGGTGCTGATCAGCAGCGACACCTGGCCGAATGTCGGCAACTTGCTCGGCCTGACGAAGGCCCAGATCGCGGATGCCCGGGCCCGCAACATAGAGCCGCCGGGTGGCGGCGGATTCGCTTACATGCGTGGGCCGGACAACGCGCTGGTCGAGTATGTTGGCGACTATCCGGCCGAGCGTTTCAATCACGTGCATATGTGGCAGGAGCATCCGTTCTGCGCGCTGCTCTGGTACCAGAAGCACCTCAACGCGCCATCACGCGCAAGCTTCGGACCAGTGTCGGTGACCGAGGACACTTGCCGCGTGCCGCGCGGTGAGGACCGCACCTGGCCGTCCCTCAACCGCGAAGGCATGTTCCGCACGCCGCGCGCGGGGGTGGAATTCGGCGATGTCGTGCTGACCTGGTACGCGAACCAAGGGGACCAGCCGCTGGTCGATCCTCGCGGGCAGTTGCAGGACCACATCGCGCTCAGCGTTGCTGACCTGGATGCGTGGGTCTCGAAACTGCGCAGCGAAGGCGTGACGTTCCTGCGGGAACCTTATGCACTTGGCGACACGCGCGCGCTCATGATTCAGGGACCAAGCCGTGAAGCGCTGGAGCTGGTGGAGGTCGGCTGAGCTCCATTCGTTCTGCCCTTGGTGGAGGCGGCACAGTCCTTTCACGTCATGGCCAGGCTTGACCGGACCATCGAGGGGCGATCTCGCATTGATGCGTGGCGCCCCGGAACGCGCGGACTCCAGGTAGATTATAATGGCGCATACTCAGCCGTGACGCGATGCTTGCTGCCGCTCCTCGCGATGACCGAGAGCGTCATGCTGCAGTGCACAAACTCCGCAGCGCTGGACTGGCATTAACGCGACGCGTCGACTGTGCCACACTGCTCATGGCGAGCGTACGGACGCGCGTCTT
This sequence comes from Acetobacteraceae bacterium, assembly GCA_030039695.1. The sequence continues at coordinate 1,767 of JASHVB010000889.1, read as the reverse complement.
CGGGCCGGGAGGAAGCAAAGAGTGGCTAGATACAATGTTCTGATCATGGGTGCGTCCTACGGGTCGCTGCTGGCCAGCAAGCTGCTGTTCGGCGGGCATTCGATAAAGCTCGTGTGCCTGCCGCAGGAAGTGGCAGCCATCAATTCCGATGGTATCCGCGTGAAGCTGCCGGTGAAAGGGCGCAGCACTCCGATCGAGCTCGATTCGCGCAACCTACCCGGCAAAATCGGCGCCGCAGGGCCCGGCGAGGTCAATCCCGCCGACTACGACCTGGTCGCGCTCGCTATGCAGGAACCGCAGTACCGCTCGCCAGGGGTACGCGAGTTGCTCGACGCAGTCGCGAAATCGCGCAAGCCCTGCATGTCGATCATGAATATGCCGCCCCTCCCCTATCTGAAGCGGATTCCTGGTCTGAACACGGAGTCACTGCATGCGGCATTCACTGACGCCAGCGTCTGGGCGAACTTCGATCCCGGCTGCCTGACGCTATGCAGCCCGGATCCGCAGGCGATCCGCATGCCCGACGACAAGATCAATGTGCTCACCGTCACGCTGCCGACCAATTTCAAGGCGGCGCGCTTCGCGTCCGACGCGCACACTGCGATCCTGCGGCAAAAGCAGGCGGAGATCGAGGCGATCCGCTATGACACCGGCGATGCGAAGATCGATCTGCCGGTGAAGCTGAAGGTGCACGACTCGATCTTCGTGCCTCTGGCCAAGTGGGCGATGCTGTGCACCGGTAATTATCGCTGCGTTAAGCCGGACCAGGCGGTGTCGATCAAGGAAGCTGTGCACGCCGATCTGGAAGCCTCGCGCAGCATCTACGATTGGGTGCGCGAACTCTGTCTGTTGCTCGGTGCCAAGGCGGACGATCTGGTGCCGTTCGAGAAATACGCGGCGGCGGCGAACGAGCTGATCCGCCCGTCGTCCGCCGCACGCGCGTTGTTCAACGGCGCGCCGAATATTGAACGTGTGGATCGGCTGGTGCAGATGATCGGCGCACAGAAGGGCATGCGCAACGCAACGCTCGATGAAACCGTCGCACTGGTCGATGCACGACTGGAGATGAACCGGAAGAAGGCGGCCTGAGCCGGCTCCTCCCCCGAGGATTCCGGGGCGGGAGGGCCTGCCACCAAATCTTCACAAGCCAGGACCGACCTCTTGTGGCCAATCTTGCGGGAATCGCAACGCTTTTCGGGCGAGCCGGAAAGCGGGCGAACTGCTGTGCAACCGGCAGCCGCAGGGGAGTAGCCACATGAGCCAAGTCGCGGAAGCCACACCATCGGCGCGGACGGCCGGCAAATCCGTACAGGAGTACATCGACGAGCGGCCCATCTGGTCCGACGGTACCGGCCTGAAATCCGCGCCGATGACATCGATGCAATGGCGCATCTGGGGCCTCGCGGCGGCCGGCAAGTTCTTCGAGGGCTTCGTCGTATTCATGACCGGCGTCGCGCTGCCCCTGGTGGTGCGCGAGTTCCACATCGGCGCGGCGGAAAAAGGCATGGTCAGCGCCGCTAGCTTGTTCGGCATCCTGCTCGGCGCGCTCCTGCTGGGCGGCCTCTCCGACCGATTTGGCCGCAAGCGCATGTTCATCGCCGAGATGATCCTGTTCTGCGCGTTCCTCGCGCTGCTGATCCTGTGCACCAACTACCTCTCTCTGGTGATCTGCTTGCTCGGCCTCGGCCTGGCGCTCGGCTGCGACTATCCCACCGCACACATGATCATTTCCGAGAGCATCCCGAGTTCGAACCGCGGCAAGCTCGT
>JASHVB010000111.1 GCA_030039695.1 Acetobacteraceae bacterium | reverse complement strand
CATATCGGCGGGCTATCCGATGTGCGGCTGAAAGCGGCGCGGCAATACCTGATCCATATAATGCAGCAGGTCTACGCCGACGTGGCGGCAACCGGGCGGAACATCTCGGTCGACCAGCGCGTCGCGGTGCGCCAGGCGGGGACTTATGCGATCCACGAGGCGCGTGACGTGGTGACAGCGATCTATCATGAGGCGGGATCGACCGCGGTGTTCGACAACCAGCCGTTCGAGCGCCGGCTGCGCGATATCAACGCCGTGTCGCAGCAGTTGCAGGGAAGGCGGTCGCATTTCGAGACCGTGGGGCAGCACATGCTGGGCCTGACGCCGGGCATGCGGTGGGTCTGAGAAGACCTCTCCCGCCTGCGATGGGAGAGGTCGCGGTCGGAGGCACCGTGGGTGCCGGTGCAGCGGGCGGAACTGCAGCACCCCGCCCTCGGCGCATGAAGCGCGCCTTGAGCTCTCCCGCGTGCTACGCGGAAGACGTTGTTGCTATCCCCCTACTGTCGCGGCCATCCGTAGACTCCGCCCGCGCAGCACCAGCGAGCTGATCACGACAAGGTTGAGCAAATTGAACAACACGCCAATTGCAAACGCCGGTTCGTAATAGGCGAAGTGGTCGTAGATTACCCCCGCCAGCCATCCGCCAACCGCCATGCCGAGCGAACCAGGGAACAGCACTACCGGAATCCGCCAGCCTGCCTCCGACGCCGGGAACAGCTCCCGCACTGCAAGAACGTAACCCGGGACCAGCCCCGATAAGCCGAGACCAAAGGCGGCTGACACCGTATACAGCCCGACCTCGTTCTGCGTAAGCAGGAAGCCGGCTGTCGCGGTCGCCTGCCCGGCCGAAGCCCAGAAGATCATCTGCAATCCACCGATCCGGTCCGCCAGCCAGCCCCAGAACTGCCGGGCGAAGAACGCCATACCAAGCAATACGGACAGCATCGCTGCGCCCGTGGTCGGTCCCAGCCCAATATCGGTGCAGAAGGCAACCATGTGCGCCATCGGGATCGACATCGTTACACAGCAGCAGAACACGGCGACGCCGAGCAAGGCGCAGGTCACGTTCGGCGGCAGGTCGAGCCTGCGCAGGCTGGCGCGTGGTCCGGCATGAACCGAACCGAACAGCGGTGCCTCCGGCGGACGGCGCAGAAATACTGCCGCAAGCGCCACGATCGAGCAGGCAACTAAGCAGCCAAAGCCGAACATCGTCTGCCGCCAGCCGTAGCGCTGGATGCCAAGCTCGAACACCCCCGGCCACACTGCGCCGGCGATGTACTGGCCAGAGGAGATCAGGGCGACGGCTGAGCCACGCCGTTTGTCGAACCACATGCTGACGTAAGTCATCAGCGGCGCGAACATGCCGGCTGCACCGAGCAAGCCGACCAACAGCAGATTGCTCAGACAGAGCCGCCAAATCCCACCAGAGGAGGCAAACACCATGCCGGCGCCCATCATGGTGCCGCACGCCATCACGATGGCCCTCACACCGATGCGTTGCGATAGCCAGCCCATGAAGATGCCGCCACCGCCGGCGCCAATATAGGTCATGGCCACCGCCAGGGCTGGCGCGGAACGGTCGGTGCCAAATGATTTCGCAATGGGCTCCAGCGCCACGACAGTCGCGAGGGGTGCGCCGTACGAGAGGCCAAGGATGCACAACGCCACCGTGGCGACGAGCCAGGATTGGGGCGTCTCCAGGCTGCGAGCGGGCGCGCCTATGCTGGTCATTCCGGGTGCTTCCCTGACGATTTCCCGCACCAGTCTACACCGCGCCGCGCTCGGGGTTGCGAGCACGACATTTCACGTCCTGGAAGAAGGGGAAACCGCCCGCACGGAGGAGCCGCGCCGGCAGACATGGTCGGCGGCACTCTGGGTCTCCCCACCGTTCTGGGCTGGCGCGTGCAGGCTTCGCGCAACGCCGCATAGCTGGCCACCTTGAACGCGATATACGCGAGCCCGAGCTCTCCGGGCTGCGACCTTGCTGCAGCCTGCGGTGCGGCAGGTTGGGCAATGTCGATCGTATGAAAGCCGTCGTCCCGAGTCATGAACACGCTGCCGAGCTCTCGCGTATTCGGCGGTGCGAACCCCACCACGTCACCGCAGAACCGCGGCGAGACTTCCCGTGGGTGACTTGAAACAGACCGTGGCCAATACCGCACAGGTTGAGCGTGGCAGGCTTCCCCTGCCCGCACGAATGCATATTAGCTGCAGGACGGAGCGTAACATCAGACCTCCTGACACAGCGGATCGCTCGAATGTCCGGTCTCGACGCTGAACCTACAAGCAGACAGGATTGGGTCCGTGTTCATTGCCCCAAAACCGTCGCAGTTTGGCTGTATTCGCGCTGTGCGGACAGCAAAACCGGACAGGTATTGGCCCGCATCTCAGCGCACGAAAAGGTCAGCGATTTCAAAGGCCAAGATCGACTGTTTCAGGATGTCTGAACATAGCGATTATCCCAACGGCCGTGCCCGACCCTGGCCAGCCGGGCTGCTCTCGGCACCACCAGGTCATCGGGTATAGAGCGGCCGACCGCGGAAGCAATGGTTCGCCCACTCAGGCCGATAATAGCCTGACATGTCCTTGCTGATCGTGGCCTACTCGGTCGAACGATACCGTGCCTTGGGCCTCTATGCCAGTATCGTGGGCACCCCGTGCGAAGGTTCGCGCGGCTCTGCAGCGCATGTTAAACAGCTTCGCCATCTTGCGCACGATCTCGTGCGAAGACTGCGTGGACGACATCTTCGCGGAGGACGCCTTGCAACCAAGGATCGGATGGCGATCCAACTGAGCGCCACATCTCTTTATATCAGTTGATTATTGGATAAATTGCAGCGTATCACGCCAGAATGATACATCTAGTAGATTATCACCTTTAGCATGGGCGTTACGACCAGGCTGGAATCCTCTTGAGAGCAATTGGGTTTTGGGAACCGGCTCATACTCGTTGCGACAGCGGACGCACACGCTCAAGTACACTGTCTCGGACGATTATCGAGATGGAGAGAACTCATGACCAGTCAATGCGGCATTTGCTGCCAGCGCATAATGTCCGGCCAGCCAAGCACACACCACGAGCTGCATGGGATAGTAGATCATGATGGGGATTAATATCGGGCCCATGGCAGCAGCGGAAAACAATGCAATTGCCATGGGCACGCCGCTCACCAACGACTTCTGGGAGCCGCAGAACGTGGCCGCACTGATATCCTCATTCCCAAAACCGAGTGCAACGCAGGCGAACTTGATGCCGAGCAGAACGATTGCCAGAATGAATCCCACAATGAGCATCAGCAGCAACAGAACGGTGGACGGGAGCCGATGCCAGATCCCGTGCACGACGGCGGCACTGAACGCACCGTACACAACCAGAAGAATGGAACCGCGATCGGTGAATGAGAGCACCCGGCGATTGCTGTCTACCCAACCGCCAATCTTGGGGCGAAGCCAATGACCGACAACGAACGGCACCAGCAGTTGACAAAACACCTGTGCGACACCATCCAGGGAGACGCCGCCACCGTGCACGCGTGACATGACGCCAAAGATAAGCGGCGTAAGAGCGATGCCCGCCACATTGGAGGCCGTAGCGGAGCATATCGCACCGGCTACATTTCCCTTTGCCATGGATGTCAGCGCAATCGATGACTGCACCGTCGATGGCAACGCGCACAGGAACAAAACGCCCGTCCACAATAGTGGCGGGAGCGTCGTCCGGAATGCCGCGCTCAGCGCAAGGCCGGTCAGCGGAAATAGCACAAAAGTCGTAGTCGCGATCGTCACATGGAGGCGCCAGCAGGTGATGCCGTCGAGGATGGCGCCGCGCGACAACCGAGCACCCTGGAGAAAGAACAGCGTTGCGATTGCTGCTATACCCAGACCGTGAAAGACAACTGCGCTGGTGCCGCTGCAGGGTACCAACGTGGCGGCAAGAACCACGCCGAGGAGTGACAGCGCAAATGCATCGAGACGCACGCGGCTGGCACGTGCAACGAACCACGACCACATGATGTCCCCCAGGATGATGCGCGCCGCTGCGCGACGGGTTCGCCCGCTGCCCGCTCGTTACGGGGGTGCCATTTCTTGGGAATGCTCAGCGACGCTACTGCTGATTGCGTTGACCGCCGGATCAATGCGGTTCGACAGAAACTGCTGAAGACCAGGGTGAAGATTGCCTGTTCGGGTGCAGATCGAGAGCAGTAGCGCGGCCGCCACGGCAATTGCAAAGGCGCCGCCGATCCGTTCTGTCCTGGTCATTTCGAATCGCCTGAGAGAGTTCCTGTGATGCATCACCGTAGTGGTCGCTCAACATGAGCACACTGAAATGCTTCACACCCGCCAGGCAGGATGCGTCGGCCCACTCCCCTCGGGCAGGTCGCTACTTTTCTCTGTCCACGCGGCGACGGGACCAGCCGGCGCGGCGAGAGGAAGGAGAGTAATGGAAAGCACGTAAATTGCGCTATGCTGTCATTCTATTCCGATATGACTTTGCCGTGTCTATGTTTCTCATAAGACCCATCGTGTCAAGTCGCCGACATTCCTGCCACATACTTTCCTGATCAGCCGGGGCAAGATGTATTTCCAGCGGGCCCGCTGCCGATACTTGCGCCCGTCTCGTAGTGCTATCGGAGGATCGCAGCTCGCCGGGTCGTTGGTCAAAGCTTCAAGGCGGCTGCCGACGCGCGGGCCGGGCACTCGCCTGATCTGAGGATGAGCGTGCATTGCGGGCCTCACGCATGGATGTAGCCGCCAAGACGTGCATCTTCAGCGTATTGGCCCAATGCCTTCGTCGGTTTGAAGTAGACATCACGCTCGGGGCGCAGGCCGAGCGGCGAGACGAGGGCTGCCAGCTCGGAAATCCGCAGCGATCCGGTCTCCGGGCAGCCGAGGCCCCAGTCGCAGAGGCCTTCGGCGATGTCGGAATCTGTGCGGTCCGCGCTGCATCGCAGCTAGGTCGCGCTGAAACGGATAAAGCAACCCTGGGTTACATAGCTGAGAATACAAGTGTCGACAGGAGACGTTTAACCTAAAAATTCAGCGGCAGGAGGTTATCCTTATAGAATCGTGTGCTATTTTCTATCCACTCCACGAGCATCTAACTCGTGAGCTACGGCCGGCAAGCCGTACGGCGGTGGCTCAATTATGATGAAAATCGGCACGTCCCGCCCAGCTAGCATTCTATTTTTGTGAAAATTACCACCCCAGTGCCAATATTAAGTACTTCGGTCTCGATATCTGGCCCCTGCGCCTGGACCCAATACGGACTATCCACAATGAGATCGATGTCCTCCCGCTTCTCCACGCTGTCGCCACGATAGGTAGTTTTCCTGATCTGACCACTCACGCTCGGCACCACGGTGTAATCGTGCAGGTGATTATGGCGCGGAATAGTGTGACCCACGGGAATCACCACCTTCGTCACACGGACGTGGTCGTTCTTCAACAGCAGTGTCACATTGTAGTCCTGATGCTCGGGCATTCGCTCTTCCTCCTGGCGCCATTCTATGGATAAATTCTCCCGGCTCTCTCTCGAAGGCCGAGCTGCTGGACAGGCCATATCGCCAACACT
>JASHVB010000888.1 GCA_030039695.1 Acetobacteraceae bacterium | reverse complement strand
CGAAGCGAGGAACAGGATCGCCGCCGCCTGCTCCTCAGTCGTCCCGTACCGTTTCATCAGGCTGGACGAGACCGTCTGATCCACCACCTGATGCATCCAAGCCTCTTCCTGAGGTGTGGGCGGCGCGGCATTGCGCGGAACGCGGCGCGGCGGCGCCTCGGTGCCGCCGGGCGCGACACCACAAACGCGGATGCCGTGCTGCGCGTATTCGAAGGCGAGGCAGGCGGTGATCGCGTTCACGCCGCCTTTCGCCGCCGCATAGGGCACACGATTGAGCCCGCGCGTCGCCACCGACGACACGTTGACAATTACCCCGCCTTGCCGCTGCAGCATCCCGGGCAGCACCGCGCGGCTGCACCAGAGCGTCGGGAACAGAGAGCGGCGGACTTCCGCCTCGATCTGTGCTGCCTCGTATTCGGCGTAAGGTCGTGCCCAGATCGTTCCACCAACGTTGTTGATCAGGATGTCGATGCGGCCAAAACGGGCGCGTGCCTGTTCCACCGCGTTCACTGCGCCGGCGAAGGCCTCGAGGTCAGCGGTAATGGCGATGGCCTGCACGCCGACCTCGGCGCAGACCTCGCCAACCAGCGGTGAGCGGTCGACCAGCGCCACCTCAGCGCCTTCTTGGGCGAGGCGTAGCGCAACCTCCCGCCCGATACCCTGGGCCGCCCCTGTGACCATTGCGGCCTTGCCGGCAAAGCGATTGCGAAAGTAGGTCATGGCCACCTCACGCCACCTGACGCTCGAGCCCATGGGCGCCGCTGGGTGCGAATTTTCCGTGGTAGAAGTTAGCAGGGGTTACGTTTTGCTGCCGCAGCCAGCGCCTGACGTCGTCCACCATCGTGGGCGGGCCGCAGAGGTAGAGATCGATGTCGCCGTTGTTCAGCGCTTCCGGAGCGAGGTGGTCGACGACGGAGCCCTTGCGCAGGCGGCTACTCGATGACGCTGCAACGCAGTTGGTAAAGGTAAATCCATCGATACGGTGAGCGTACTCGGCGAGCGTATCGAACGCGACCAGATCGGCATCATTGGTCACGCCATAGACCATGTGGATCGGATACGGGGTTCGGGTCTTCGCCAGGTTGCCCAGCATGGACAGGAACGGCGCGAGGCCGGTGCCTGCCGCGAGGAACAGGGCAGGGCGATGAATATCGCGCAGATAAAACGCCCCCGCTGGCCCGGTCACGTCCAGCATCACACCGGGAGTTGCAATCTCCCGCAGCCATGGGCTCATCAAGCCGGTACGAATATCACCCACCAGGAATGATAGCGCATCCTCGCCCGGCGTTGAGGAAAACGAGTACGACCGTAGCGCGGTCGTGCCCGGGACCCGAATGTTGACGTACTGTCGCGGGAGGAATCGGAAACCAGCCGGCGCCTCGATCGCGAATGCCATCGCCCTGTCGGATCGTGGGGTCACCGAGCGCAGTGCAGTCTCGAAGCTCTGCGGCCGCGTGCAGGCAGTAGCGGAGGCGGCGATGGCTACGTCGCTCTCGGGCACGATCTGGCAGGCGGGTGCAAGGCCCTGCGCAGCCTCATCCTCGGAGAGCGCATCCTCGATATATGTACCAGCGTCAAATGCGCCAGCTTCCACGCGACATTTGCAGGTACCACATGCGCCGTTGCCGCGATCCATCGGGATGTTGATGCCGATATGGTACGAGGCGTCCGCCACCGTCTCGCCGGGACGGGTTACGATGAAGCGCGTGACACCGTCCTCGACATTCAGCGCAATGGTGTAGCCCATGACGGGTGTCCTCTCTCGCGCTGCTCAGATGTGGTAGATATCGACAACGTGGTGGATATAGTCGTTCTTCAGCACCACCTTTTTCTCGCGGATCAGCGGCGCTGCACCGGTCGTATCGATCGTGTAGAATGACGTGCCGAAATAGGTGTCTGTCGTCTTGTAGCGAAAGCTGAACGTCACCCAGTTGAAGCGCAGGTACGTCAGGCCGCCGGTCTGGTCCAGGATCTCCACATTGCTGATATTGTGCGACGTGCGTGGCTCAGGCAGGCTGGTGGCGCTTGAGCGTTCGGTGCGGATACGGAATACCCGGTCCTCCAGTCCGCCCTTGTGCCCGTACCAGATCAACGAAATCTCCGTCTGTGGGTCCTCGGTCAATCTGTCGTCGTCGTCCCAGGAGGGCATCCAGAACTCGACATCGTCGGCGTAGAGCGCGAGCCACGCGTCCCAATCGCGATCATCGAGATAGCGTGCCTCGAGATAGAGGAACTGCAGGGCATCCTCGCGCGACAAGCGCGCCGGCACTTCCAGTGTCGTCGACATGATGCTGCTCCCTCAGTTCCTTGCTGTTTCGCCGCTCAGAGCGCGTTGCATCGTCTGCTGCCAGTATTTGTGCTGGACGACAAACAGGCCTTCATCCTCGGTCCGGGCGCCGCTCAACAGTGGCTTCAGGCCGATGGCTCCGGCGGCGGCGTCGGCCCCCTCGATCCAGTGCTGGGCACCGCGCGACATGTCATTCCACCGCGCTGCCCGCGCTTG
>JASHVB010000887.1 GCA_030039695.1 Acetobacteraceae bacterium | reverse complement strand
GTGCCGCGCGCCTGGGGGGGCGCCGGTGCCAGCTTCCTGGATCACACGATCGCCTACGAAGCGCTGGGACAGGGCTGTCCCTCCACGGCTCTCGCGTTCAACATGCATGCCTCTGTGGTGATGCCGGTGCTGTTGAGCCCGGATGTGCCGGCATCCGCCAAACAGCATGTCGCCGACCTGGTGGTGCGGCAGCGTCGGTTGATCGGCGGCAACTTTTCGGAGCCGGGCACGACGTCGTTGATCGGCGAGCGGCCGCTCTCCGCACGGGCGCGGAAAGTGGACGGCGGCTACAGCCTGTCCGGCCGCAAGATGTTCGCGTCAATGCTGCAGGCCGCTGACCAGGTGATGGTGATGGCGTATCCTGACGGCGCAACGAACCCGTTCGCCGCCATCCTGCTGCTGGTGCCGCGCGACGTGGCCGGCCGCCGCGTCGAGGCCAACTGGGACACGCTGGGCATGCGTGCGACGCGCAGCGATTCGCTGATCCTGGAGGATTGCCGGCTGCCGGAGAGCGCCCTGCTGCTGCGTAACGACGACGTGCGCACCTTTCGGCACGACTTTCTGAACTGGTTCTGGGGCTCTTATACGGCCGTGTATCTCGGCGTAGCCGTGGCGGCCTACACCGCCTTGCGTGAGACGGTGCAGGCACGACAGCCGGCCGGCTATGCGCGGCCGCTGGCGTATCATCCCGACGTGCGGCGCCACGTGGCGGAGATGAGCGCCGATCTGGAAGCGGCGCGACTGATCACCTACCGTTCGGCCTGGCTCAGCGACACGCACGGACCAACACCGGAAACCACCGCTGCTCTGTATCGCGCCAAATACGTGGTGGGCGAGGCGGCCGCTCGCATCACACGCACTGCACTCACTCTGGGTGGCGCACACGGCATATTCAAAGGCTCGCGGCTGGAGCAATTGTTCCGCGACGGCGCGCTGGCGACAATCCAACCGCCGCCTACGGATCTCTGCTTGTGGGAGATGGGACTTTACGAACTGGGGATCGATGCGACAGACATCGCGCCGCCGATGTGAGCAGCTTCCCCGTCAGGGGCCTTGCGGCGCGGCTCCAAGGCCATCTCAGCGCGAAGATGCGGGCGAGGGCCATGATCGATGCGGATCCTGGAGCGATCGTCGACCGAAGCTGACGAAGGAGAGGAACCGACCTGGCGGACAAGATTCGGCTGGGCCTCATCGGGGCCAGCGTCAGCGGCACCTGGTCATCCCGCTCCCACGTTCCGGCTGTGCGGGCGAGCGCGGACGTGGAGCTTACCGCGGTCTGCACGACGAGAGCCGACAGCGCCGAGGCGGCGCGTCAGGCCTACGGCGCACGGCTCACCTTCGACGATTATCGCAAGATGATCGCTTCACCCGAAATCGATGCGGTGGCGGTGGTTGCGCGCGCCGTCGCATTACGAACCGGCCAAAGCGGCGCTCAAAGCGGCAAGCACGTCTATTGCGAATGGCCGCTCGGCCGCACCACCGCGGAAGCCGTTGAGCTCGCGACAGTCGCTGAGGCGCAGGGGTTGGTGACCGCGATCGGGTTGCAGGCCCGCGTCAACCCCGCGCTCATGCATCTCAGGGAATTGGTCGAGGACGGCTATATCGGCGAGATGATGGCAGTTCATGTCAGCACGATCCGCGACGGCGTGCTGACCCGCCCCTCCCGCCGCACCTGGCAGCGCGACGCGGAGCTTGGCGCCAATACTCTGACCATCGCCAACGGCCATACCGTCGACGCCATGCGGTTCGTCACCGGGGTTTTCGCGTGCTTGTCGGCGGCGGTGACGACCCAGGCCAGGCAATGGCTCGACACGGGCGCCAACATTTGGCTCGACGTCACCTCGCCCGACAACCTCGCGCTCAGCGGCCGCCTCAAGAATGGGGCAGTCGTATCAAGCCATGTCGGCCATGTTCCCAATGCCGGCAGGAGACCGTCCCAAACATGGGGGCGATCATGCTGCCATCTGAAAAGAGCGGCGAGGTTCTAGGACCGGATTCGACCCAAAGAGGCCGTGGAGCGAGTGCGCGGCTACCAAAGGGTTCCACCCGTCGCCGCCATTCACTGAAACGATATCACACGAATCAAGGTCGGTTACTCGACCCGGTCTGGCTGCGAAGGCCCGCACACGGCAGAGCGCCGCCGTCCCACCTTAGGGCCCGCGATGAAATAAACGAATCGAGCGGCCCTGAACAAAGCACGAATTGAATCCTGAATTTATTGGACGCGACGCGAGATGCGTCGGCTAACGTGCCGGGGTGATCGACGTTGCCGACATCCGCAGGCGATGGCGCCAGGCCGCGGCGTTTCTCGACGAACGAGGCAGGCGGCTGTTCGCCGCGAACGAAGCCTTGGCACAGGGCCACGGCGGTGTCTCAGCGACGTCGATAGCGACCGGTCTGGCCCGCAGCACAATCGATCGCGGGATCGAGGAGCTACGGTCTGCCCACAACGAGCTGGGTTCGCGACAGCGCCGACCCGGAGGCGGACGCAAGAGTGCGGTGGCGCACCAGCCCGGGCTGCCGGCTGCGCTGGAGAAGCTGATCGAAGATGCCATTCGTGGCGATCCCGGTTCACCGATGCGCTGGGTCAGCCGTAGCCAACGCCACCTCGCCAAGACGCTGACCGCGCAAGGCTTCCAGGTCAGTCAGCGCGTGGTGGGCAACCT
>JASHVB010000886.1 GCA_030039695.1 Acetobacteraceae bacterium | reverse complement strand
ATCTCGGCCGGCTCGCCCGGTGGATCAAACAGCCGGATGGCGGCGGGCAGAAAAAACAAGGTGCAGCAGAACGCGATCAACATGCCGATGCCGGCAATCAGCCCAAGCTCGGCCACGCCGCGAAAATCGGTCGGAACGAAGGCGAGGAATCCCGCAGCGGTGGCCGCTGACGCGACCAGAATTTGGCCGCCGGCGCGGTGTGCCGTTGCGGTCAGCGCGGTGGCGATATCCGGCAGTTCGTGGCGTATCTCTCGATAGCGTACGGCGAATTGAATCGCAAAATCGACAGATATGCCGACGAACAGGATGCCAAAGCCGACCGAAACCAGATTGAGCGTCCCAACCGCAAGCGTGGCAAACAGCAGGGTGAGCAGCAGCCCCAGGCCGAGGGTGCAGAGAATTGGCACGATCAGGCGCCAGCTGCGCAGCGCCAGGAACAGCCAAAGGGTAATCAGCACGATGCTGCCGATCAGCCCCGAGACCACGCCCCGGGCGACGGTGGCAAATTCGTCGTCGGCCAGCGCCACGACACCGGTGATGCGCACCCGCGCGTCGCCGGATTTGACCAGCGGCAGTTGCTGGATGATCTGGCGCATCCTTTGGGCGGCGGCACCACCCGGCTGCAACGCGCTGAAATCGAGCTTTGGTTGCACCAAAACGAACTTGTATTGGCCCCCCAATTTGGCGAGTTGGCCACCCAGCAGTTGCGACCAAGAGAGCGCCTGGCTGTGTCCGTCGATCGCCGCGGCCATCGTGTGATGGAACGCCGTCAACGCCGGCAGAAGCGAATCGAGATCGGCCTGGCCCAGCGCGGCTCCGCGGCCCAGCAGCGCCAGCGCGGCAAACAGGCCTCGGGCGCTTTGGTCGGCGGCCAGTTCGCCCAGAAAGGGCTGGGCGTCGATGATCCGGTCGAGCACCGTTTCAAGCCGGGGCGTATCGAGGAAGAGCAATCCCTCCTGCGACAGGAAGGGCGAACTGTCGGGGCGGCGCACCGTTCTGAAATCGGTGTGGTCCATTGCTAGCGCCGCTGCCAGATCGGCAGCCGTCGACTCGGTTGCCTCCGGGATGCGCCCGTCCACCACCGCCACCAACAGATCGTTGAATTGCGGAAAGTCGCGCCTGAAGGCGATCTCGTTGTGGCGCCACGGCAGACTCTCCGGAAACATCAAATTCGTGTTGGTATTGATGCCCAGGTGGTACGCGGTGGTGATCGCACTGACACAAGCCAGGACGCCGCCGGCCAGCATAACGATCAGCGCATGGCGTTGGCTGCGCTCGACAAGCCAGGAGAGCAAATCAAGAAAGGTCATCCCCCAACCAATGGTTCGGAAGGCCCAAGCGCGCGAAAACGTACGTGAAATCGTGGCGATTCGGACATTGTTCCTACATCTTCGACTCGAAACGTCGGTTCTGCTCTGTTGGCGCTACGGACCGCCCGGCGCTAGCCGTCACGATCACCTTACCGCCGCTATGGGTGCAGCCGGCCATTCCGACGGGGTTACTCGACGATCCGTCACTGCCCGACAACCGCTGTGACCGCCCCGTCGCCTTCCCCTTGCCGGCATGCCATCTGATAGGCAGAAGCGGCGCAAAATCTTGAGGCTTCCCGGGTGCGTAAACTCTCCTTCGTGCTGGCCAGCGTTGGCCTGGTGGTCTCCATCACCCTGGTCTTCTGGTTCGGCGTCGACGACGTGTTGGCGGCGATCGCTTCAGCCGGCTGGGGCGGCTTCGTCACCATCTGTGCGTGGCAGTTGCTGTTATTCCTGGTGCTTGGCCTTGCCTGGAACATCATCGTGCCGCCGCGCGCCGCCCGCCGGTTGTGGTTGTTCGTGTGGGGACGGATGGTGCGCGACGCTTCCGCGAACTGCCTGCCTCTCTCCCAGGTTGGCGGAGTCATCTTCGGCGCGCGGGCGGTCACGCTGCACGGCATTTCCTGGCCACTCGCCACGGCCTCCACTGTGGTGGACGTTACGGCGGAGTTCCTGGCGCAGCTCGCGTTCACTGGCATCGGCCTTGGTATCCTGCTGGCACGCGCACCGAGCTCGGGCCTGGTGGTGCCCGTGGAAATCGTCCTCGGCCTCGCGGTTATGGCCGGCTTCGTATTTGTATGGCTGCAACAGGACGCTGCACCCTTGTTCGCGCGCGTCGGCCCTCGCATCTCTGGCCGCTGGTTCGACACCGCGAAGGACGGCGTCGAAGTCCTGCAGCAAGAGTTCTCGCAGATCTACGGGCACGCGCTGAGGCTCGCTGTTTGCTTCTTCATGCACGTACTCGGCTGGATTGGCACCGGCGCAGCTGGTTGGATTGCCTACCGCTTCCTGGGTGCATCGATCGATTTCGACGACGCTCTGGCGATCGAGGCACTACTCACCGCTGCTGGTTCGATCGCGTTCCTGATGCCGATCAACGCCGGCGTGCAAGAGGCTGGCTATGCCGGCCTCGGCGCGATCTTCGGCGTGCCGCCGGAGCTGTCGCTGGGCGTGTCGCTCATCCGCCGCGCGCGCGACGTGGCCGTAGGCGTGCCGATCTTGATGGTGTGGCAGTGGCTGGAAGTGCGACGGGTGCGGCGCGCCGCCTAGCGCCGGCCGACCCGACGAGTCACAGTTCCTTTGCACTGCCAGTTGGACAACGCGGCTTGCTTCCCACACGCTCTACCGCGTCATTGCCGTGCTGCTGGTGGCAATCGCGTTGTTTTGGTGGCGGTACCCATGTGGACGCGTACTTCGTGCGCCCGCACGAGACGGCGGAACGGCTTCCCACCGCCATTTGTTTCGGCGGTCTCGATGAATTTAAGGATGAGTTGCTGCACGAGATCCCCAAGCATGCGTTCCCTCGCGGCTTCGCCGCACTGCTGGTGGACCTACCGGGGCAGGGCGGCACACTACGACGGCAGCACATCTACGCCCGACACGACACCGAGGCGCCAGTTGAAAAATGTCTTGAGTACCTCCTATCGCGTACCGAGGTCGATCCCGAACGGATTGTACTCTATGGCGCGAGCCTGGGCGGTTACTACGCAACACGGGCCGCAGCCTTTGAGCATCGCCTCACGGCAGTGGGGTCTGACGGCGGCATGTTCGACTTCCAGCATTTTTTGACCGATCGCAAGGTCGACCCGATCGGTCTTTTGCGGAGCACGTGAAGATGATCACCGGGACCAATGCGATGGCGGATGCTTTGGAAAAGACCATGAACAAGTTCCGATCGGGCGATGTAATGAGCGGTATCAGGTGTCCATACCTCTTGGTCTTCGGTGAGCACGATTGGCTCGGCATCGATCAGGTCAACGGGGCTTGTCGGTTGGCCAAGGACGCGGGCCTCGACGTGGCCCTGAAGATCTTCACCGCAGAGGATACGGGTGCAGAGCACTGCCAGACCGACAATCCGACTATCGGGCAGGAGTACATTTTTGACTGGCCCGCTTCGGTTCTGAATATTGAACAGAACGAGATGGCCAGGAGAGCAGGCCTCCTCTGAAGCGACACGTCCTGTGCTGGCCCCCTATCGTTGCCGCAAACCGTGAACTGTTGTTTGGAAGACCCGAATACCCGTCAGTGCGCCTCTCGGCCGTTGGGCCGACCACTTTGATCAGCGGGTTTGGTGCCGGCGCTGACGGCAACGACGTCGTGCGGGTGTCGAGGTGGAGCGCTCGACACTGGCCGACTGGGTCGGACAATCGGCGGCACTGCTGCGACCTCTGGTGGATGCGCGGGGCGGCACGTGTTGTCGGGTGATCGCGTGCATGCCGGTGACACGCCGTGCGCTCCCTGAGGATCGTCCTGAGGCCGAGGCGGAAGTGCGGGCGTTCTTCGCCCGGATGACCCGGTCGCCGGTGCGATAAACCTCAGAGCAGGTTCTTTCAGCGGTGCCAATGCTCCTCGCGCGTCGCCTGTCGACGCTCGTCACGGGCTGCACGCAGGTGGAGCAGGATAACACCGCCGAAGAAGACGAAGCCGAACAGGAGTCCGACCGCGACCCACCACGGCGTCGAGTGCGGCAATGCGCCGAGTTCATAAGCAGCGAGCACGACGAGGAAAGTGGCCGCCAGCACGATGGCCGGGGCAACGTTCTCAATCAGAAACTCCGCCCACCTTTTCGGTCGCATGGCAGATATGCTGGATGTTGTCCGAACTGTTGTCCAGGTCAGCTGGTAGGCATCCGACTTGGCAGAGAACCAGCCTTAAGTAGTTGATTTACCTGGCTCCCGGAGTAGGACTCGAACCTACGACCCAGCGGTTAACAGCCGCTTGCTCTACCGACTGAGCTATCCGGGATCACCAGAGGCCGGACCCTATAGCGAAGGCAGGCGGGCGACGCAAACCCGGCTTGGCGGGTGGCATCGATCCGCGATACACCGGCCGGCGCGCGCGAGAGTGGCGGAACGGCAGACGCAGTCGACTCAAAATCGACCGCCGCAAGGCGTGGGGGTTCGAATCCCCCCTCTCGCACCAGTCCCTGAACCAAAACCCGTCAGCGAAGCTTGTGTCCCCAGAGACGGCTGCGGACACACGACTTCTCCGTCACTCCTTTCGCGTCAGGACCAGCGCTCCGCTCTCCGCCATCTGCGCGTCCCACTCTGGCGGCACCAGCGTGGTCGCGTCCACTTGCGTTACCACCGCCGGTCCCACGATGCGGTCGCCCGTACCGAGCCCGGCACGGTCGTAAACGATCGCCGGCATCGCCGGGCCAGACGCGAACCAAACCTCCTCCTGCGTCGGCGCCGGTGCCCGAATAGGGCGCGTCGAGCCGGCTCGCGGCATCGCCTGAACGACGCTCTCAGCCTCCACCCGTAGCGTGACCAGTTCGACCCGGGCCTCCAGCACGAAGCCGTTCAACCGCCGGTGCGCCTCGGCGAACGCCGCCTGCGCTGCTTCCAGCGAGCCAGGCCAGGCGACGGCCAGCTCGCCGCCCTGGCCGGCGTAACGCATCAGCGCAACGCGCTGTCGGCGGCAGTCAGAGGGCGCTACATGCTCCTCGTTCAGCCAGACCGCAACTTCATGCTCCAGCGCCGCGAAAGCTGCCTCCACAGCGGCTTCTTCCGCCGCAACCGCCAGCGTGCGAGAGAACTCCGCTTTCAAGCCGGCCGACAGAAGCCCCTCGGCGCACAGCACGCCGGGGGCCGGCGGCACCACCACACGCTTGATGCCGAGGAGTTCCGCCAGATAACACCCGTGCAGCGGGCCGGCGCCGCCAAAGGCAACCAAGGTAAAATCGCGTGGATCGTGTCCACGCTCCACTGACACGACGCGGATCGCGCCCACCATGTTGGCGTCAGCGATGGCGAGAATGCCGCGCGCCGCTTCTTCCACGGACAGGCGAAGTGGCCGGGCCACGCGGTCAGCGATGGCCCTCGCTGCGAGCTCGCGGTCCAACGCCATGCCGCCACCGAGCAAACCGCCGGGCAGGTGACCGAGCACCAGATGTGCATCGGTGACGGTGGGTTCCTCTCCGCCCTGAGCGTAGCAGGCAGGCCCTGGCATGGCGCCGGCGGACGCGGGACCGACGGTTAAGGCGCCGTCGGACAGGCGGGCCAGTGAGCCCCCGCCGGCGCCGATCGTCACGATGTCGACCATCGGCAGTGGCAGGGGCCAGGACCCCACATGGCCTTTCTGTGTCAGTGCGATGCGGCCTTGCTGCAGCAGGCAGATGTCGGCCGAGGTGCCGCCAATGTCGACCGTGACGATGTCGTCGATGCCGCATGCGGCGGCGGTGTCGCGAGCGCCAACGACGCCGGCGGCAGGACCGGACAGGGCGGTCAGCGCTGGTGCGCGAGCAATCGCAGCGGCACCGGCCACACCACCGTTCGACTGCATTAGCAGGAGCGGCACGGCGATGCCGGCTTCGATCAGCCGTTCGGACAATCGTGCTACGTAGCGGCTGACCGCCGGCATCACGCCGGCGTTCAGCACCGTTGCCAGGCTGCGTTCGTATTCGCGAACCACTGGCAGTACATCGACGGATGCGGTGACCGCGATGCCTGGCAGCGTGGTGCGCAGGATCTCCGCCACCCGGCGTTCATGCTCTGGATTTGCGAAGGAATGCAGCAGGCAGACGGCGATCGCCTGCACGTCCAGCCGCCTGGCAACCTCAGCGGCGTGGCGCACGCTCGCCTCATCGAGCGGGACGAGGACCGCGCCGCCCGGGCCGACGCGCTCGATCACCTCCAGCACACGTTCCGGTGGGACCGGGCGCTTCGGCTTGACCCAGGTGAACAAGTTGGCGGTGCGCGGGATGTCCTGACGGCCGATTTCCAGCACGTGGCGGAAGCCGGCGGTGGTGACCAGCGCCGTGCGTGCGGTCTTTCCCTCTAAGATCAGATTCGTCGCGACGGTGGTGCCGTGCAGGATGCGGGTGATGTCGGCTGGCGTAACGTTGGCGGCGGCCAGCACGGCGCGAACCCCGGCCATGAAGCCGTCGGACGGATCGGCCGGCGTGCTTGGCACCTTGGCGCGCCAGGTCTGGCCCGAAGCCGCGTCGGCGAAAGTGATGTCGGTGAATGTGCCGCCGATATCGACGGCGACGGCGTAAGCCGGGACGTTTGGCATGACCGCAGTATTGAGCTGGAGTGCGGCGCGGTCGGCAAGCCGCTCATCGTCCGCCGCCACGGGCATCCATCCGCGCCGGTAACAAACCGGGCTGCCCAATATTCCTGCTTGCGGGCCGGGGATCGGTGTCAGCGACATCGTGCCGCAGAGCATGCGCCCGGTGGTCGAGCGCCAGCGTCACCCGATCGCATCGACGTACTGGCGCCGATGGAACGCACGCATCTCGGGCTTAGCCGCGCGCAACGCCGCTGTGGCG
This sequence comes from Acetobacteraceae bacterium, assembly GCA_030039695.1. The sequence continues at coordinate 839 of JASHVB010000886.1, read as the reverse complement.
GAGTGGTCGAGCACGGAGTCGCCGACGACTACGCCGTAGTCGCGTCGAGCAGCGTCGACCGAGACAAAGCCATCGCGGATGTCCTGCGCCACATGCGCGGCGGGGCGGTCGAACGGATGACCGTGCCCGCCGCCGCCGCCGGTCTCTATCAGCAGCACGTCGCCGCGGCGTAGTACCGTGCCGTCAGACAGCGGCGCTAACACGCACTCGCGGTCAGTGCCTGGATTGACCACCGCGCGGCCAGTGCCGCCGGCCAGACCGCCGGCTACTCCCCAAGGCGGGTGCACCACGCTGTCGATGCGCATGGACAGCACGGCACGTTCTGCCAGCACGTCGTACTCCCGCACGACGCCGCAGCCGCCGCGGAAACGTCCCGCACCGCCGCTGTCGCGATGGATGCCGTAGCGGCGCAGCCGCACTGGGTAACCGAGTTCGAGGAACTCGACGGGGTAATTCTCCTGCGCGACAAAATAGACAGCGTCGATGCCGTCCGCATTGGGGCGGGCACCGTAGCCAACACCGAGCCCGTCCGACATCAGGAACGGTTCACCGTCGGCGGCGCCGCGGAGTAGGATAATCACGTAGGCAGAATGGGCGGCGGGGGCCTCACCGCCGGCTACGTTTACCAGGCCATTGAGTACGGCGAGGAAGCGCATCATCGTCATACCGCGCAGGCCGAGCGGGGCGGGGAAGCGCGGCCACAGCAGCGAGCCTTCGCGGATGCGTACTTCGTCAAGCGCACGCGGTCCACCAGCATTGCATACCTGCGCCGCGTTGCCTCCGAGAAAGAACAAGCCGAGCGCCATGCCGGGAACGTCGGGGTTCATCAGGAAGTTGAC
>JASHVB010000885.1 GCA_030039695.1 Acetobacteraceae bacterium | reverse complement strand
CGCCGCTCGGTTTCGAACCAGGTGGAACGGTGGATGCGGCCGTCGTTCGCCCGTGAGACAACATCGCCCCTGGGATGATGACGCGCCGCGTGCATCAGCAGCGACGAGATCATCAACGGTTGCGTCTGCATCAATCCCAGCATGGAAGCCGCCTCCGGTTTGTCGCGGCGTTGCCGGCTGCCGCGTGCCGGCGGATGATACGCCAACCAAAGCGATACAAACAGGGAGGACGCGATGCAGCGCGTGATGATCGTCACTGGCGGCAGCCAGGGCATCGGCGAGGCAATCGCCCGGCTGGCCAGTACGCGCGACTACGCCGTCGCACTTACTTACAAGTCATCGCGCGGACGTGCCGAGGCGGTGGTCGCGGATATCGTTGCCACGGGTGGACGCGCAATCGCGGTGCAGGCGGAGATGGCCGACGAGGCGTCGATCCTGTCGGTGTTCCGCCGTGTCGACGTCGAGTTCGGGCCAGTCTCCGTGCTGGTCAACAATGCCGGCACGCCGGGACCTGCCGGTACGATCGATGCGATCACCGCCGCGGTGCTGGACGAAGTGCTGGCGGTGAACGTGCGCGCGCCATTTCTGTTGATCCGCGAGGCCGTGGCGCGCATGGCGACGGATCGCGGCGGGGCAGGGGGTTCGATCGTCAATATCTCGTCGCGCGCAGCCGAGCTTGGCGGCGCTCACGAGTGGATTCAGTATGCCGCCTCGAAAGGCGCGCTCGACAGTCTGACGATCGGTGCGGCGAAAGAGCTGGGGCCCCGCGGTATCCGTGTGAACGCGGTGAGCCCGGGGCTGATCCAGACGGAACTGCATGCGCGTTCCGGTCTGCCGAACAGGCTGGAAAGACTGCTGCCGGGGGTGCCGATGGGGCGGGTCGGTAGCGCGGAGGAAGTGGCACGGACCGTGTTATGGCTGGCGTCGGATGAGGCGTCGTACATCAGCGGCGCCATCGTGCCGATTTCCGGCGGGCGATGAGGCGTTGGAGCGGGACGACGCGGCCTCGATGCGTTTGCCTCCGTCCGGCCCATGACGGCCGCACGCAAACCGCAAAGCTCATGTCCTTCGTGATCTTTGAGCCCTTCGGATGCTTCGTGATAGCTGGAACAGAGTGGACCGTACGAACCGGGGAGAGGATGATGGATCTAAAATCGGCACTGATCGTTGGCGCAGGCACTGGTCTTTCTGCGTCCCTGGCACGCGTGTTCGCACGCAACAGCCTGCAGGTGGCGCTTGCCTCGCGCAATCCGGAAAAGCTGGCAGGACTCGCGGACGAAATCGCCGCCGTGACGTTCGCCTGTGAAGCCACTGAGGCGGAAGAGGTTGCAGCGTTGTTCGAGGTTGTCGTCGCGACGATGGGTGTGCCGGACATCGTGGTTTACAACGCCAGCGGCCGGGCACGCGGCCCGATCACCGAACTCGAACCTGACGCCGTCGCACGGGCGATTGCCGTGTCGGCCTTCGGGGGCTTCCTGGTTGCACAGCAGGCGGCGCGGCGGATGCTGCCGCGCGGCAGCGGCGTCATCATGTTCACCGGCGCATCCGCCAGCGTGAAGGGCTATGCGCAGTCGTCATCTTTCGCGATGGGCAAATTCGCGCTGCGCGGCCTCGCGCAGAGCCTCGCACGCGAATTGTCGCCGCAGGGCATCCATATCGCTCATTTCGTCATCGATGGCGGCATCCGCAGCGCCACGCGTCCGGATCCGAACGACCGGCCCGACAGCACGCTGGATCCGGATGACATCGCGCAGACCTATTGGCACGTCGCGAACCAGCCACGAAGCGCCTGGACCTGGGAAGTCGAGCTGCGGCCGTGGGTGGAGCGGTTCTGAGCGGTGCGCGCCCCGCCCGCGCAGCGGGAGACGTCACGGCGTGAAACGAGGCGGACGGGGCGCCAAATTCAGCCAAGAGCGTGTCGTAGCAGCCTCATCCTCGGCACTTAGGCACCTCGACCGCCGCCGGGCCGCGCGTGGCAGCGTCTATTTTTCCGCCTTCGGCGCGGTCTCCAGCGACACGACCCGCGCCTCCAGCACGGCGACCCGCGCCTCCAGTTCCGCGACCCGCGCCTCCACCGCCTCCTGCCCCGCGCGGGCGTTGGCCGCCACTTCCGCCATCGCCTCCAGCTCCTCCTTCCGCACCAGCTCCAGCCGGCGGATCACCTCGTCGACCTGGGCGCGAACCATCGCCTCGGCTTCCTCGCGCAGCCCGGCTAAGGCTGAAATCGCACCGCCGGCCACGCCGGCCAGATCGTCGAAGAACCGTGGACGGTCGCTCATGGCATATCTCCCTCCTGTCATTCGTCGGCTTCCGGCCTGTCGCGGCGATACGTATAACGTGCCGGCATGATCCTGGTCACGGGCGGCGCTGGCTTTATCGGCTCCAATCTTCTGGCGGCGCTGACGCAGCGCGGACGGGAGATCGTGGTTGCCGACTGGCTTGGTACCGAGGGCAAGTGGCGTAACCTCGCCAAGCACCCGCCGAGTCGCGTGGTTCCACCGGCCGAACTCGATGCATTCCTGGACAGCCGACCGCCGCTGGAGATGGTGTTTCACATGGGCGCGGTGAGCGAGACCACCGCGACCGACGGCGACCTCACCTGGGCCACCAATGTCGAGCTCAGTCGCCGCATCTGGGAGTGGTGTGCAGACCACAACGTACGGCTGGTCTATGCCTCCTCCGCGGCAACGTACGGCGACGGATCCGGCGGGTTCGACGACGATCCGTCGCTCGCCGCGCTGGAGAAGCTGGAGCCACTGAACCTGTACGGCTGGACCAAAGCCGCTTTCGACATTCTGGTGGCCCGCTCGATCGCTTCGCGGCAGCCGCGCCCGCCGCAATGGGCCGGGCTGAAATTCTTCAATGTCTATGGCCCGAACGAGTACCACAAGGGTCGGATGATCTCGGTGATCAAGGTCAAGTACGACGAAATCGCGGCCGGCGGCCCAGCGCGGTTGTTCAAGTCCGACCAGCATGGGCTGGATCACGGCGCGCAGGCGCGTGACTTCATCTGGGTTGGCGACGTGGTCGATGTGATGTTGTGGTTGTTCGACACGCCCGCAGTGAGCGGCTTGTTCAACGTCGGCACTGGCCGCGCGCGCACCTATGTCGACATGGCCCACGCGGTGTGCGACGCCGCTGGCCGGCCGCGTAACGTCGAATTCATCGACATGCCGGCCAATCTGCGCGGTCAGTACCAGTCATTCACCCAGGCGAACATGGACCGGCTGCGCGCCGCCGGTTATGCCGGGCAGTTCACAACGTTGGAGGAAGGCGTGCGCCGGTACGTTCAGGACTACCTCGCGACGTCCGATCGATACGCATGATTTCTGTTTTGCTGTATCCGCACCTGAATCCGGACATCGTCCGGGTCGGGCCGTTCGCCATTCGTTGGTACGCTCTTGCTTATATCACTGGGCTGCTGCTGGGCTGGCGGCTGCTGCGCCGGCTGGTACGCTGGCCGCCGGTGGTGGCAGAGGAGCTGCAGGCGGACGACTTTCTCACCTGGGCCACGCTGGGCGTCGTGCTAGGCGGGCGTCTCGGCTACGTGTTGTTCTATCAGCCGGGTCTGTATTTCGCTCACCCGCTGCTGATTTTCGCGGTGTGGGACGGCGGCATGAGCTTCCACGGCGGCATGATCGGCGTGGCCATTGCCATCGCCTGGTATTGCCGGCGCAATCGCATTCCGGTACTCGGCCTAGCTGACCGGGTGGCGGTATGTGTGCCGATCGGGCTTGGCCTTGGTCGCATCGCCAATTTCATCAACGGCGAACTGTGGGGTAGACCGGCGCCGCTCTGGTGGCCGGGTGCAATGGTGTATCCCAACGCCATCCAGACCACTGCGCCGTCGCCCGGCGTGTACGAGGCGCTGCGCGGCACGGTCTGTGCCGGCCTCACGCCTGAGCAGTGCGTGCCGCGCTACCCGAGCGAGTTGTACGAGGCCTTGCTGGAAGGCCTGGTTTTGTTTGTGGTCATGTTCTTGCTCGCGCGCCGGGAGCATTTGCGCGATCGCTTCGGCTGGCTGACCGGAGCCTTCCTGATCGGCTACGGTATCGCGCGCACCACGAGCGAGTTCTTCCGCGCGCCCGACTTCTTCCTGCGTTTCCTGGTGGTGGATCTCGGTCTCAGCATGGGCCAGTTGCTGTGTATTCCGATGTTCATCGCCGGCGGCTGGCTGATTTGGTACTCAAGCCGCCACCCGGTCCCGGCGACGCAATGATCGAGCGGCTGGACCTCTTCATGGCACGCGCCAATGGCGCTTACTATGCCACACACGATCCGTTCGCCGATTTTACCACCTCACCGGAGATCACCCAGGTATTCGGCGAGTTGTTGGGCCTGTGGGCAGCGGTCGCGTGGGCGATTGTGGGGCGCCCGCGTCGGGTGTTGCTGGTAGAGGCAGGACCGGGCCGCGGCACGCTGATGGCCGATTCGCTGCGTGCGGTCGCGCGGGCTGCGCCGGAGTTTGGTGCCGCACTGTCGGTCCATTTCATCGAGACGTCGCCTCGGCTGCGCGCGTTGCAGGCGGAGCGCGTGCCAGGCGCGGTCTGGCATGACGCGCTGGCTACGCTGCCGGAGGAGCCGCTGCTGCTGCTGGCCAACGAGTTCCTGGATGCGTTGCCGATCCGCCAGTTCGTCAGGCGTGGGCAAAACTGGGCTGAGCGCTACGTGATGGCAGATCGCGCCGGCTCCGCGGCAGCGGCCGAGAAACGAAGTGTCGAGAGCGACGAAGCCGCGTCGCGTTATCGCTGGTATGAGCGTGAGTTGCCGACCGCTCCCCCCTGCCGTCTCGCTGCAGGGGAGGGGGGGACTGGCCGACCCATCTTTGTTGAGAGCTGTGAGCCGGCCTGCAATTTCGTGGCCGATCTTTCCGCCCGCCTCGTCCGCCAACCGGGCGCCGCACTGTTCCTCGACTACGGCTCAGCACACGTCAAAGCCGGTGGTTCGCTCCAGGCCATCGCCAACGGCCGTCCGGCGGATCCGCTGTCTCCGCCTGGTGCTGCCGATCTTACCGCCCATGTCGACTTCGCGGCGCTCGCCGCCGTCGTCCGCGACACCGGTGCGATCGTACACGGCCCGATTCCGCAGGGCCTGTTTCTTGCCCGGCTCGGCTTGTTCCAGCGCACAGGCCGCCTCGCCGAAGGCCAGCCGCCGATGCGCGCCGCCGCGCTGGTCGACGCCGCCCGGCGGCTCGCCGAACCGCACCGCATGGGGCGCTTGTTCAAGGCAATGGCGATCAGCTCGCCTGGGGCCGCCGTTCTGCCTGGCTTCGCGCCGTAGGATGCTGCAGTTTGAACGCGCGGCCGAATGCTTCCGCGGCGTTCGCCGCACCCCGCGGCCGCGTTTCCGCACTGACTCGCTCACTCGGCACGGCATAGGCCTCCAGCGACGCGATGTC
>JASHVB010000884.1 GCA_030039695.1 Acetobacteraceae bacterium | reverse complement strand
AACTCGATCGCGGACGGAGAGCGCCTGACGGCGGCGATTCTCGGTCTGAAGCCGCGCACGCCAGGATGCTGCGTAGTCGTGGAGGGTGGCATGAACCGCCAGCCCTATCCGGAAAGCCCGGCCATTTTGTCGCTTTACGACCGGGCTCGGGCGGTTGCCGACGGCGTTGGGATCAAGCTACCACGCCAGCATCGCGGCGGTGGCTCGGATGGCAACTTCACCGCGGCGTTAGGTGTGCCGACGCTGGATGGGTTGGGTTGCCCTGGTGCCGGCGCGCACGCTGCGCACGAACACATTCTGTGGCAACACCTCGACCGCCGCGCGGCGCTAATGGCGGGGCTGCTGGAGACGTTGGAGTAGAGGCACAACTTCGATCATTGCGCCGCGCACGGCGTGGCAGCGATCGGTTGCGAAAAACTGCTGCGCCACGGCGCGCCTTGCAAGCACACTATGCGATCGACGCTATCCATGTATCGCTCGCCAGACGCGCTCGGCTGTGACAGGCATTTCGACATGCACCAAGCCATAATCCGACAGTGCGTCGACAACCGCGTTAACCAGCACGGCGAGCGCCGGGGTCGTACCACCCTCGCCAGCCGGGCGGATGCCGAGCGGGTGTGTCGTTGACGGCACCTCGGACATTTCCGCATCGAAGAGCGGAAACATGTCGGCGCGCGGCATCGTGTAGTCCATGAACGACCCCGTCAATAACTGCCCGCTTTCTGGCTCATAGAACGCTTGTTCGCACAGTGCCTGGCCGAGTCCCTGTACGATGCCGCCATGCACCTGGCCGTGTACGATCATCGGGTTCACCGCGCGGCCGACATCGTCGACCGCGGTGTGCCGCACCACGCGCACGACGCCGGTGTCCGGATCGATCTCCACTTCACAGACATGGCAACCGTAGGGGAAGCTCGCTTCTGGCACGGTCTCGTCGCTGATCGCGTCGAGTTTGCCGCGCAGATCTTCCGGAAGATCGCCGCGCGTAGCCGCGGCTTTCGCAACTTCGAACAAGTGAATGGAACGGTCCGTGCCGGCGACAGTGAAGCGGCCGTCAGCGAAGGTCAGGTCGGCCACGTCTGCCTCCAGCACATGGCTGGCGATGCGCAGGCCCTTCTCGATGATCTCGCCCGAGGCCTTGTGCATAACGATGCTGCCCAGCCGCAGGGCGCGGCCCGAATGTGCGCCACCGCCGAATTTGACGCGTGCGGTATCGCCGGTGACGAACCGCACCGTTTCCATCGGCACACCAAGAAACTCGGTCATGAGCTGGGCGAAGCTCGTATCGTGGCCCTGGCCCTGTGACACGGTACCGATGACGATTTCGACAATCCCCTCCGGCATCACGGTGACTTCCGCACGCTCGCGCGGCACGCCGGTGGCGGTGTCCAGGTAGTTCGCCACACCTATGCCGCGACACTTGCCGCGCGATTTCGCTTCCGCGCGGCGCACGGGAAAGCCCTCCCAGTCGGCCAGTTCCAGTGCGCGCTCCATCACCTTGTGATAGGCGCCGCTGTCGTAGAGCATGCCAAACGGATTACGGTACGGCATTGCCGACTCTGGCACCAGGTTCCGCCGCCGGAGTTCGATGCGATCCAGCCCACTGCTGCGCGCCGCGATGTCGATCAGTCGCTCCATGACGTACATAACTTCCGGCCGGCCGCTGCTGCGATATGGCCGCGTCGGCGGCGTGTTGGTCATCGCGGCACGCGCGCGGACACATACCGAGGGCACGTCATAGATGCTCGACATGATCTCCACGCCCTTCTGGATCGGTCCGAAGGAGATCGGATACGCACCGACATTGCTGATGACGGAGCCGCGCATCGCCAGGAACCTGCCCTCGGCATCGAGCGCGAGCTCCGCAGTGGCTTCCAGGTCGCGTGCCTGATAGTCGCAGACGAACGCCTCGCTGCGCAGGCACGTCCATTTCACTGGCCGGTCCACGCGCCGCGCCGCCCACGCCACATGCGCGAATTCCGGGTTGAACGCGCCGCGCGTTCCGAAATTTCCGCCGACGTCGTGCATCACCATGCGGACGTTGGTTTCCTCTACTCCCAGCACGCCGGCGAGATGCTGCTTCGGCTGATGCGCGCCACCGGCGCCGGCATGCAGCGTGTAATTACCGGTCGCTCGGTCGTATTCCCCGAGCGCGGCGCGTGGCTCCATCGGCACGCCGGCAATGCGCGGAATCCACGTGGTGATCGATGCAGTATGGGCGGCGCGGGCGAACGCGGCCTCGGTTGCCGCTGCCTCGCCCACCAACGAATCGATGCAGACGTTGCCGCCATCGCCCCGCACCGGCAGTGCATCGTCTGCCGCTGAAGCGAGCGCACGAGTGATTGCGGGTAGCACCTGGTATTCGACCTGCACGCGCTCGGCAGCGTCCTGAGCCGCCGCCAGTGTTGTCGCAACCACGGTTGCGACGATCTCGCCCACGTGCCGCACTTCATCTGTTGCCATGATGTAGTGCGGCGGAATGATGGCCTGCGACCCGTCGCTGTTTGGCAGGTAGAGCTCTGCAGGATGGCGCGACCAGACCGCGTGCGGAATCGGCTTGAGCCGGTCGGTCAGCATGTCCGCGCCGGTCAGCACCGCCAACACGCCAGGCGCACGCTGTGCCGCGGCTGTGTCGATCGCGACAATCCGCGCGTGCGCGTGCGGCGAGCGCACCATCACCGCGTAGGCTTGGTCTGGCAGGTTCATGTCATCGCTATAGCGACCCTTGCCAGAGAGCAAGCGCAGATCCTCGCGCCGGCGCACGGAGCGGCCGATCCCGGTGGCGTTGGCAGTCGTTGACATGCGTGTTCTCCTCCCTGCCGATCTGGCATTGCCAGGGCCGGAGGCCCGAAGCAATCTCGGCCGGAGATTGCTTCGGGCCTCCAGTCCTCGCAATGACGGGCGCTTGACGGACCCGGCAGCCTATCGTCCATACTCACCGGTATCGCGATGCGATGGGGAATGCGCCATGAAACTGCTCTGGTTCCATCTGATGCCATATACCGAGCTTCCCGACGATTTCCGCGAGAAACACCCATCGGTGTGGGTCGATATTCATTCGAGCTTGTTCGACCCGAAGCGCGCGCACCTGATGTACAATGACTTTATGGACGAGATGGAGTTTGCAGCGGATTGCGGCTTCGATGCCGTGTGCTGCAACGAGCACCATTCCAATGGCTATGGCCTGATGCCGTCGCCGAACCTGATCGCCTCCGCTCTGTCGCGTCGCACACGCGACACGGCAATCTGCGTGATGGGTAATTCGCTCGCGCTGTATAATCCGCCGACCCGGGTCGCGGAGGAATTCGCGATGATCGACTGCATTTCCGGCGGCCGGCTGATCGCGGGGTTTCCTGTAGGTACCCCGATGGACACCTGTTACGCTTACGGCCAGAACCCGTCGCTGCTCCGTGATCGCTATTACGAAGCGCATGACCTGGTGATGCGGGCTTGGCAGGATTCCGAGACCTTCGCGTTCAACGGCCGTTATAACCAGCAGCGCTATGTGAATATCTGGCCGCGCCCGGTGCAGAAGCCGCACCCGCCGGTATGGATTCCCGGTGGCGGCTCGGTCGAAACATGGCAGTGGTGCGCGCGCATGGACTATGTCTACGCGTACCTCTCGTATTTCGGCTATAAGGACGGCAAGGCGACAATGGACGGCTTCTGGCGCGAGATGGCGCGCCTGGGCAAGGATCGCAATCCGTACCGCGCCGGTTTTCTGCAATTCATCGGCGTCGCCGAGACGCGCGAGCAGGCGTGGGAGCTGTATCGCGGACCCGCCGAATATTTCTACGGCCGCTGTCTGCACATCGATCCGATGTGGGCGACACCGCCGGGCTATATCACCGAGGCGACCCAGCGTGCAGGCATTGAAACCCAGGTCGGCCGCGCTGCCGCCACCAGCGCGCGGGCACGCGTGCGCGCCACCGAGATGCAGGACATCGTCGATCTCGGCTATGTGATTATCGGTTCGCCGGACGAAGTCGTGGCCCAGCTTACCGAAGTCGCCACCGAGCTGAACGTCGGCCACCTCATGCTGCTGCTGCAGTTCGGCAACATGGGCAAAGATCTGGCGAAGTACAATACAAAGTTGTTCGCTGAGCAGGTTATGCCGAAGCTGCAGCCGCTGTTCTCGGAATGGGAGGACAAATGGTGGCCGCAGCCGATGGCCTCGGCGGTGCGAGCCGAAGTCGCGCCGTTCGTGCCTCGCGCGCTGGCGGCGGAGTAACTCCGCGGCGCCAGCGTGACGTGACAGCGTGCTGGGTGTGCTCGCTTTTGTCGCCGGCGCCGTCGACACGACGACGTTTCTGTCGCTGTCAGGATTGCCCAACGCGCCGTCGACCACCGTGATGACCTCCAACATGACCCGGCTGTTCGTTGATCTTGCGAGATTGGTGGTGGACCGCAACATGGCACCGGGGGAGCGCGACAGGCTGCGTCAGCGGTCGGCGCAGCTGGCCGCGGCGGGATCAGCCTTTCTTTTGGGATGCGCCGCTGCCACGTTGGGTCATATCGTGATGGGCGTATGGTTCCTGGCGATTCCGACCATTTGCATTGCCGGCGCGTGGGCCAGATGGACGGCTTGACGGGGATCAGCTGCCCAGCTGGTTTCACTGCATTGCGTCGGCCGCGGAGTCGCTTGTCGCCACCGATTTGAAACTGAAAGGTGCCGACGAATTCTCGGCAGGGTCGTCAGACCGAACGTCATGGTCAGGTAGCCATCGGGACTGACGGACAAGGAGGCCGGACCTAGACCCGTCGATCCGAATTGCGCCCAAACTCTCGAGGTCCATCCGCTTGCCGACGCCTCGCCTTGGGTCGCCCCTACCGACGGCCGCGGCCGAGCCCGCTGTTTCGGAAGCCAGCGATTGACGGAGGGCGACTCGGGATGCCACATGCCTAACAAAACATGTTGCGAGTCGCTGGGCGGCGCGCAAGTTTCCGCTTAAACCCCTGCGAGTTCACCGTGTCAGACCATCGCCCCGGCGTCGCCGGGCATTCCGCATCCCGCGTGATGGCGATCGCCAACCAGAAGGGCGGCGTGGGCAAGACGACCACGGCGATCAACCTCGCGACCGCGCTCGCCGCAAACGGCGAGAGGGTGCTGCTGATCGATCTCGACCCGCAGGGCAATGCCTCGACCGGGCTGGGCGTGCTGCGCGCCGACCGACTGGTGGGCAGCTATCAGGCGATTTTCGGCAACCGTACCCTGACCGATGTGGCACGTGCCACGGCTATTCCGAACCTGTGGTTGGTCCCGGCGGAAGTCGATCTTGGCGGCGCCGAGGTGGAGCTGGCCGGCGAACCGCGCCGCGAATTCCGGCTGCGCGACGCGCTGGCCGCGCTGGGCGGCGAAAGCCCCTACCATTATATCCTGATCGACTGTCCGCCGAGCCTCGGCTTACTGACATTGAACGCCTTGGTCGCAGCCCATTCCGTGCTCGTGCCGCTGCAATGCGAGTTCTATGCGCTGGAAGGCGTGAGCAGTCTCGTGCGCACGATCGAGGCGGTGCGGCGGCGCTTCAATCCGTCCCTTAAGCTGCAGGGCGTCGTGCTGACTATGTTCGATCGGCGCAACAAGTTCTCCGACCTGGTGGCCAGTGATGCCAGAACGCATTTCGGCGAATGGGTCTATGACACCGTGATTCCGCGCAACATCCGCATTTCGGAAGCGCCAAGCCACGGCCAGCCGGTGTTGCTGTATGATTTCCGCTCGCCGGGCGCACAAGCGTACATACGGCTTGCCGCCGAGATGCTGCAGCGCGAACGCCGAACGGCACGGCCGGCACCGATGGCGTCCACATAATGGCAGCGAAGCCACCGCCGCGCCTTGGCCGCGGATTGGCCGCATTGCTGGGCGACACCGTGGTGCCGCAGCCGGGCGAGGCGCAGAGCGGATTGCGCCACGTGGCGCTCGATCTGCTGGAACCCAATCCTTTTCAGCCCCGCGTGACGATGGAGCCGCAGGCGCTTGAGGAGCTAGCCGTCTCTATCCGCTCGCACGGCGTCTTGCAGCCGTTGCTGGCGCGGCCGGATCCAAAACGCAACGGTCACTTCCATCTAATCGCCGGCGAACGGCGCTGGCGCGCCGCGGCGATCGCCGGCGTGCATGAGGTTCCCGTCATTGTGCGAGACATGTCGGATGCGGATGCCGCCGCCGTCGCGCTGATCGAGAATCTGCAGCGTGAAGACCTCAACGCGATGGAGGAGGCCGAGGGTTATCGTCGACTGGTCGATGAAATGGCGATGACGCAGGACCAGATCGCCCAGGCGATCGGCAAGTCGCGCGCGCATATCACGAACATGATTCGGCTTTTGAATTTGCCGGACCCCGTTCAGCGGGAAGTGCGCAAAGGGACGCTGACGTTCGGGCACGCGCGCGCCCTGCTGGCGTATGCCGATCCCGAAGCGGCGATGGCCACTGTGCTTGCGAAGGGGCTGACGGTGCGTCAGACGGAGGCGCTGGCGACCCAGAAGCCGCGCTCCGAGCGAGCGCCGCGCAAGGTGTCAGCGGATGTGGCGGCGCTGGAGCACAGGATCACCGAACAGCTCGGCTGCCGCGCGAAGATTGCGGTCAACGCGACGGGGAGCGGATCGCTGAACCTGCAGTTCGGTTCGATGGATGAGCTTGATGGCTGGCTGGCGAAGCTGCTGGGGTGACGTCTTGATGTTGTTGCGAGGCCGACAGACCGAAGCTTAGATCTGCTGTGCGGCGCAACTCCGCGCGGATCGCTTCGGCGCTGCGGGCCTCGCAACGACAACCTTCTCCTGTCAGTTCTGCCGGTGCGTCTGGTACCACTCGTTCCGCAGCACCCGGCCCGGCAGCGCGCCGGTGTGCTGACCGTTCTCGAGCAGCACTTGGCCATTGACGATCGTCATCTCGACGCCGACCGCCGGCTCCTTGATGCGCCAGCCTCCAGCCGGGAAATCATGCACCACGCTCTCCGGTCCCGGTTTCACCGTCGCCGGATCAAAGATGACGATGTCTGCCGCCAACCCCGGCCGCAGCAGGCCGCGGTCCTGGATGCCGAACAGTGACGCGGATTCGAAGGTCAGGCGGCGCACCGCTTGCTCCAGCGTCATCGCCTGCTTCTCGCGCACCCACTCGCCCAGCAGGCGCGTTGTGTAGCCATAGCCGCCGTGGAACTGCACATGCGCGCCGCCGTCACCCAGCCCGATGAACGCATTCGGATAGGTCAGGATCCGCCTCAGCGCCTCGTCATCGACGTTGTTCTCGGCTTGCAGGAAGCGCGTCTCCAGCTTCTCTTCCACCACCAGGTCGAGGAAGGCGTCGATCACGCGCTTGCCCTGCATTTTCGCAATCTCGCCGATGCTCTTGAACTGCAGGTGTTTGTTCTTCTCCAACGCCGGCTCATTGACCCACATATAGTCCCACCAGGTTTTCGAGAATCCGATGGCGCCCGGAATCGGCACCGAGCGCTCCACCGCTTCCGCGTGCAGTTTATCGCGCACCTGCGGGTCCGCGTAGGCGCGCAGCTTCTCGGCGTCCGATGAAATCAGGATCGGGTGCCAAGTCGGGAGGCCCCGGAACACCTGGCAGTTCTTCATCGTGAAGTCCTGCGTCACGCGGTTCGGCGAGCACATCGGATAGGCACGGATCCCCGCCTTCGCGGTCTCTTCGACCCGCGCGATGTGCATCTTCCACTTGTCGGGATTGCGCACGGTCTGGCTCAGGCTGTTGTATATCACCGGCCTGCCGCAGGATTCCGCAATGCGGGCCATCAGTCCGTCGCTGAGTTCCGGATCGACGCCGCCGCCCATCTGCACTGTGCCGGTGCCGAGTTCGCGCAGCACATCGGTCAACGCAAAGATTTCGCGCTCATCCGCCCACAGCGCCGGGATCGGTACGCCCTGCGGATCGAAATGTCCCTTTTGCCGCGAACCGGAGAAGCCGATGGCGCCAGCCGTCATGCCGTCGCGCACGACCTCCTGCATGGTCTTGATCTCGTCATCGGTGGCGGCACGCTTCTGGCAGTCCTCGCCCATCGCATAGAAGCGCACGGCGGTGTGACCGATCAGCGTGCCGGCATTGACGCCGAGACTCTTGTCGAGCCGATCCATGTATTGCGGGAAGCTCTCCCAGTTCACATCGACCGTACGAAGCACTTCCATTGGAATCGCTTCGACGTAGGAGAGGAACTCGGCCATCCGCTCTTCCTTGCCGCGCTTCACCGGCGCGAGCGAGAGCGAGCAATTGCCGAAAATAACGGTGGTGGCGCCGTGCTGCGGCGAGAACGTGCACAACGGGTCCCAGGTCACCTGCGCGTCGTAGTGGCAATGGTTGTCGATGAAACCAGGCGACACCGCGCGGCCGTCGGCATCGACGGTGCGCTCGGCAGTGCCGCTCAGCTTGCCGATTTCGGCGATCTTGCCGTCCTTTACCCCGACATCGCCACGGAATGCCGGCATCCCCGAGCCATCAACAATGAGGCCATTGCGAATCAGGATGTCATACGCCATCAGTCGCTCTCCTCCGTTGCGGCCGCACGCGGCGGCCTTGTTACATTTGCTTTGCCGTGACTGTAGCACCGTCGCGCGGCCAGGGAATGGGCAACGGTCAAGGGCCGGAACCCGGCAGTCCGCGGATCCAATTCAGTACCACTCGGACCACTTCTTCAGGCTGTTCGGGGAACATCGCGTGACTGCAGTCCTCCAGTACTACGACCGTCACGCGGTCGGCACCGAGGTCGCGGCGGAAATCATCGATCGTCTCGCGCGGCCGCCACGGATCCTGCGCGCCCTGTAGATCCAGCACCGGCACGTTGTCAGCAGTCCACCACTCCTCGCGTCGTGTGGCGGCGGTGGCGGCGCGCTGGCTGCGATGCGACGCCATATGCCAGCCTGCCAGCCATGATGGCGGCGGCTCGCGCCCAGGTGCAAAGAAACACACACGCAGCGCCGCGATGCGTTCTACGTCCGGCAGCGTCATGTCGATGCATTTCGCCTGCGTCTCACGCAACGTCGGCGGTATGGACTTCGCCGCAGCCGCCGCCAGCACGACGCCACGCACAAGGTCCGGCCGGTCGCTCGCCAGGGTGCGTGCCACCCACTGGCCGAATGCGTGGCCTAGCACCACAGCCGGACCGTTGCCCGCGTCTGCGATGACCGCCGCCACGTCGGCCGCGTAGTCATGCAGGTTCAGCCCATCCAACGGTCCGCTGCTACGTCCCATGCCGCGCGGCTGCGGCCGTAGGACGCGCAGCCCGGCGCGCGCGAAGGCGGAGGCCACGTGGTCGAAGTCCTCCGAGTCGCGTGCCGCAGAGGGTAAGACGACGAGGGGCGGCCCGCTTCCTTCGTCGATGACTTCGATCCGCACGTCGCCATGCGTCACCCTCCTGCGTGTCCGCCCATCCGCCATCGCCGTCGCCTCCAACCAGGATCCGTGGATCTGGCGCCGTTGCCACGGCCGCCACAAGCGCATCGGCGGGTCTTGAACGCTGGAAAGCTTCTCCTCACCGTGGCGCGTCGGCTCGCCGATCCAGGTCGGGCACGCCGGACCCGAGCACCCGAGGGTGCGCGGCGCTTACTGATCCATGTTGCTCACCTCGAGGATGCGGTCATGAGGGACGCCGACGGCGCAGTGTTTGCGCGCGCCAATCGCTTCCGAGCGGGTGTTCAACGCGCCTGAGCGGTGATGGAGGCGGCCTCGAAGCGCCAGTGACGCACCAGCTTACAGAAACCCTTCAAGCCCGGTGAATTTAGCCACCGCCTGACGCTGGCGATCACAGGATACGCAGTTGAAGAACTGTTCATCGTGTCGCAGCACGCGCTGGTGGCACGAGTCAGAGGGCCGACTGTCCGTCAGGCGAGTACCCTCCTCACAGCATCACTGGCGGTGTTTTTAGGCGTCGCTTCAGCTGCGCCTATTTCATTCGCCTGATCGGCGCCGAGATGGCAATCGGATTCTTCGGCCGACACCGCGCGCGGTTCACGAAGCAATGAAGCCGCGCAAGCTCAGCATCCCGGGGGTAGGTTGCAGACGCTGGGTTCGCGCGCCGTCCGACCTTTCGGCTGTGCCGCCCGAACTCGACCAGCGGCGCAGCTCCACTGCTGTTGATACATAGATCCTGTTGCATCACTCCATTGGCTGTGGCTCATTGGTTTTCGGGGGCGATTCAAATTGCCAGCGTCCTCCAGGAGTAAAAACGTGACACAGTGGCCATGCGACCCATGTGTTCGTTCAGATTGCCATTGCGAGCGCCGTGAGCATGCTGCACAATTCCGTTTCTTGGAGGGAATGGTCTTGTGCCGCAATAGACCGCACTTCCAGCCTTACTGCCCGATTCGGCCGGCCTGACGTATGCGCGTACTGGCCGCCACATTGCACGACTTGGTCCTCACCGCTGGTCTTCCCACGCATGCGCGGCTCGATTTGCTTCGGCGGATGGGATCGCCTCGCCGGCACTACCACGGGTTGGACCATCTCGCCGCGTTGTGGGTCCGACACAAGCGTTACGGCCTAGGCACGCCCTTTGTCGCGCGACGCCTGTCGCGCCTGATCGCCTGCGCCATTCTGTTTCACGATGCAGTGTATGATCCAATACGGACAGACAACGAGGTGCGCTCGGCCGGCCTCTGGGAGAAATCCGCCCCGGCGGACCTGCCGCGGCGGGATGTGGCCTGGGTCGCCAACACCATTCGCGCCACGGCAGACCACCTCGCACCTCGTCCGGCCCGTACACTGCGGCAGCGCGCGCGGCGGTGGATGCTGGATCTTGACCTGACCCCGTTGGGTGACGAACCGGAGTTATTTGACCGCAACACCCGAGCGCTCCGAATCGAGTATCGCCATCTGGGGGACGCAGAGTGGGAACGGCAGCGTACTGCCTTTCTGCATAAGCTGCAGACCGCGCCAGGTCTCTACCACTCACACCCGATCGCGGCCGTGTTCGCATCGCGAGCACGCCGCAATCTGGCGCGTGAGGTTGGCGCGCTGTAGGACTGCGGGGCCCGATACAGACCGACCGTTGCGGCACAGCCACCACTATGAGACGGTCCGGTCATCCGTGAATGGAGCGTGCGATGAACGAACCGATCCCTTTCCAGCCCTACGCTCCAGGCACGCAGCCTCCGTACGACGTGCCCGCCTATCTCGGCACCACCAAGCGGCATCCGAAGCATGCGCTGCATCCGCTACCGCAGACCATCACAGAAACGACCGGCCCGCGCTTCTCGCCCGGGCTCTATCCGCCGTCGGTCGACATGACGCTCAACACCACCGGCAAACCGGCCCTCGGCGAGCGGATCATCGTTGCCGGCGTCATCAGCGACGAGAACGGCCGTCCGGTGCCGAACACCATGGTGGAGATCTGGCAGTGCAATGCGACCGGGCGCTACGACCATCCGGCGGACCAGCATGACGCACCGCTCGATCCGAACTTTCACGGTCAGGGCCGCGTGTTCACCGATGAGCATGGGCGCTACCGGTTCACCACGATCAGGCCAGGCGCCTATCCGTGGCCGAACCACAAAAACGCCTGGCGGCCGAACCATATCCATTTCTCGTATTTCGGTCCGGCGTTCGCGACGCGGCTGGTCACCCAGATGTATTTCCCTGGCGATCCGCTGCTCGCATTCGATCCGATCTTCAACGGCGTGCCAGATGTGCGTGCGCGCAACCGGCTGATCGCACAGTTCGATCTGGACACGACCGAGGCCGACTATGCGCTCGGTTACCGTTTCGACGTCGTGCTGCGGGGCCGCGCCGCCACGCCGATGGAGGAATAGAAACGCATGGCCATCGCAACTGCGAGCCAGACCGTCGGACCTTACTGGCACCTCATCGAGGACCCGACCTGGGCTGACCTGACGCGCTTCGGCGCCGAGGGAGAGAAGATCACGCTGATCGGCGCACTGCTCGACGGGGATGGCAAGCCTTGTACCGGTGCCTGCGTGGAGATCTGGCAGTCGGACCCGCCCGCCTCGGACAGCTTCCCCGGTTTCGGCCGCAGCAACACTGACAGCAACGGCGTTTTCCGGTTCACTACGCTGAAGCCTGGTCCCGTGCCGGGCCGCGGGAATGCCCAACAGGCGCCACATATCGCGGTGACCGTGCTGTCGCGCGGGCTGATGCGCGGTCTGGTGACCCGCACCTATTTTCAGGGCGAGAAGCTCAATGAAACCGACGCGCTGCTGATGTCGGTAGAGGATCCCGCGCGTCGCGCCACGCTGATCGCCAAGCCGGTCAGCGCGGGCGTGTGGCGGATGGATATCAGGCTGCAGGGCGAGGGCGAGACAGTGTTTCTGGACGTGTAGTCGACCTGTCAGCTATGGACGGCAGTGATGAAGCAAATCTTTGTTGGTGCTTGCTTCGTCGCTGCGTTCCTCGCAGCAACGGAAAGTCAGAACCGTTCCAACCGGTAATGCGCATCCACCGGTTCGTTACGCAGAATTGCATGTGCGGTCATGCACCCTACGATCGGTCCCAGCGTGTAGCCATTCGCGGTGACGGTGTTGAAAAAGCCTGGACGACCCGGCGCTTCGCCCAGCAGAGGCGCGCGGTCGATTGCCGGATTGATGCCAGTCCATGCACGCACGATGTGCAGTCCACGCAGCGCGGGAAGGGCCCGCGCGCAAACCCATAAATTGCCCTCGATGCTGCGGCGCAGGTTATAAGTACGGCCAGCGTTTGGGTCGAAGCCGCCGAACCAGCCGCCACCTATGAGGAAACCACCGCTTGTCTGCTGTTTGAGCGACAAGTGCCGGTTGGCGAGCGCAATCAAATGGCGAGTCATTGGTGGAACAGGATCAGTGACGATGACCTGTTGAACGGTCCCGGTGACCGGCAGCTCCAGTCCCACCATGCGGCCGACCCGCGTGGCCCAGGGTCCGGTCGCGTTCACCACGCGGCCGGCCACGACATCGCCCTTGGATGTCCGCAACCGCCAGGCCGCGCCGTCACGCTCCATCGCCAGTACCTCAGCGCCGCGCAGCAGGCGGGTGCCGTGGCGCTGCGCCAGCTTGAGCACCGCCATCGTGCCGCGCAGCGGGTCGCCATAGCCCTCTGCCGGGACGAAATCGGCGCCGGCCATGCGCTCGGACAGCGCCGGGGCCATGTCGCGTAGTTCGTTGGCGCCCAGTACCTGACTGTCGATCCCCCACCGCCGCTCCATCGCTGATTTGCGTCGCAGCCAACCCAGGCCGGTGGCATCCTCCGCCAGCATCAGGCCGCCTTCAGTGCGAATGCCGAGGTCCTCGCCGGATGCGGCTGCGATCTCCTTCCACAATGCAATGCTACGCGGCGCCAGAGGCAGTGTGTGCGCCGCCGGGCCGCCATCCTCCGGCGTGTCGTCGTTGAAGTCGTAGGACAGAAGTTGGACGTGAAGGCTGCCAGCGTTGGCAGTGGAGGCGGCCATGCCGGCCTCGTCGCGTTCGATTAGCAGGACATCGGCGCCGTTCCTTGCCAGGAAGTAGGCAGTACATAGGCCGGCGATGCCGCCGCCGATCACCGCCACATCCGCCCGGCGAAGCTCCACCGGCAGCGCCATCAATTTGTGCGCATGTACCGGTGTGGCAGGCACATCGAGCAGGGGGGCAATAAACTCGGAGGCTTCGAACGTGAGTGGCAACGCCGGCACCGGTCGCAACGGCGCGCGGGGCGCGGCAAAACTCCAGTCGTCAGGTGTGTCCGGGCAAAGTCGCGCGACTGTGGCGGCGCAGAATCGGCCCTGGCAGCGGCCCATACCGGCACGCGTCGCCTTCTTTAGCGCAGGCAGCGATGCGAGCCCGCCGGCGAGTTCAGCGCGCAGGCATCCGGCAGTCACTTCCTCGCAGCGGCAAATGATGGTGTCGTCCGCGATTGCGTTCGCGTCAAATGCGGGCGCCCGAAATATGCGCCAAAGCGCGTGCTGGAAGCTAAGGGCGCGCAGCAACGCGACACGCGCGGCTCGATCATCCGTCGCAGCGAAACCTAGGTCGCGCGCGGCGGCGAGGCCCGCGAGACGCCCGCGCAACATCGCCACCCGCACACCGCCGAGGGCAGCGCCGTCGCCAACGGCAAACACACTCGGCAGCGAAGTCCGACCATCTTCGTCGGTCTCGGTTGCCAGGTGGCCGAGCCCCGCATCGACGAAGCGGTGTGAAATCCCGAGTGCCCGCGTCAATCCGACTTCCGGCTGGAAGCCCAGGTTTAGCGCGGCGACATCAATCTCGATGCGGCGGCTGTCCACCTGTGCGGCGCGCACGCGCTCGTCGCCATGCAGCGCGGTCACCTGCGCAGACCAGAGGATGGGCACACCAGCTCGCTTCAGTCGCAGCAGCATCAAGGTGCCATCGCGCAGCAGGTCGGGCGCTGCGCTTAGCATCTGCCAAAGGTCGCTCCATGATCCGGGTCCGGGACGCGCCGCCGCTTCGACCACCGCGACGGGCTTCACGCCGCAGTCCAGAAGCTCGCAGGCCAGCTGAAAGTTCAGCGGCCCGTTTCCGCCAATCAGCACGCGCTGTCCGGGACAGACGCATTGAGTGCGCACCAGCGTCTGCAACGCGCCGGTCGTCATCACGCCGGGGAGCGTCCAGCCGGGCAGCGGTACTGGGCGCTCGTGCGCGCCGGTTGCCAGGACGACCCGACGCGGGCGAAAGAACACGGCGCGACCGCGCACCAAAGTGGCGATTTCGTCCGGTGCGAAGGCACCCCACGCGGCTGCCTCGGTCTCGATGCGCACACCGGCACGCAATGCACGCCGACGCAGCGCCGCGCCGAGCCGGAACTGCCCGTCCGGTGCAAGATCGGTGTGGCTGTCCGCCAGCGGCTTGGCGTATTGCCCGCCTACCGCGCTGCGTTCGTCCAGAACGACCACCGTGGCGCCCGCCTCCGCTGCAGCCGCGGCCGCCGACAGTCCGGCTGGGCCACCACCGACGATCAGAACGTCGCAATTTTCCTCGGTAGCGGCATCACCTGTGGGTTCGTCGCCCAGCGCTCGGGGGGAAGCCGGTAGCGCGCCGGTGACCTGCATGCCGTCCGTGACCTTCGTCATGCAGGCACGCTGGCCAATGCGGCCATCCACCGTCACGACGCAGTCGAAACAAGCGCCCATGCCGCAGTGGAGGCCGCGTGGCGCGCCCGACGCGGTGCGGCGGAAGGCGACGATGCCAGTGGCCGAGAGCGCCGCCGCAATAGTTTCGCCTTGCAGCGCGGCAACCGCCATGCCGTCGAAGCGGAAGGTGATCTGCTCGCCGCAGGGGCGAATGCAGGGATGGCGCAGGCGCATTTTCCCGGTAGCGCTCGATGGGTCGCGATCTCGCATGCTGCCCAACAGCGGGCGCCGCGGCCAGGGCCACCCGGGCGCGATCGACGAACGCCCCGCCGCAACGGTCGTCGCCAAAACGTTCCGTCAGGACCGGATGCGCGCCGGTGTGGCTACCGGCTGCCACGCCTCGTTCGTACCAGTCACAGGGCATGGCATCCGCCGCAGCTCAGTCATCCGAGGCGAGGTCACCAACCGCGTGGTGGAACGGCCCCACAGCGGTGCGTTGTTGGGTGGTATCCGATTGGATCAACGGGGCAGACGCCCGGTCGCATCCCTGGTCATTGCGAGGAGCGCAGCGAGGACGCACCCTCATGCGCGAGATTGCTTCGGCCCTGTCGGGCTCGCGATGGCTCGAACCGCTGGCGTCCAACTGCCACCCGGCGCCCCGCAGTGACCGCGGCAAGTCCAAGCGTCGTCAGCGCCACGTAGTGTGCCGGGCGCAGGCCGAAACGCAGCGTGTCGTTCGCCCAAAGGACACGCCACGGATTGATGTGGGTGGCGATTGCGTACCAGCCGAACTCAATCCCGGCGGCAGCCAGGCCTGACAGCACCGCCAGCGGCACATACACCAACAACGAACGTTGCCAGGACGCCGGCAACGATCGCCACAGCATCAGCCAGACATACAGCCCGGCGACGAACACTGGCTCCGACACGTTGGCCTTCGACTGGATGAAATAGTGCAGCAGCGCCAGCGCACCGAGCGGATAGGCCAGCCGGTGCAGCCGCCGCCACCATCGCCCCATGCGACGGATGGCGCCGTCCGTGGATGTCACACCGAGCGCAACAAGCCCGAGCAGGGTGACGAAGCCGATGGTCAGGTAGAAGCGATGGATGATCTCGGAGGCGACGAACAGCAGATGTCCGTTCTGCTGTACCGCATAGAGCGTCAGATGTGCCGTGGCGTAGGCCAGCGCGGTCAGTCCGAGCATGCGTCGCACGAGCAAGAGCTTGGCCCAGTCCAGCGCGACGCGCAGTGGCGTGACGGCGAGCGCGAGCAGCAGGAACCGCACCGCCCATAGGCCGACCTCGTGGATGGCCTCAGTCACCGGGCGCGCGCCAAGCTCGTTCTGGGTCCACCAGAACGCGGTCAGGATGCCGGGGATGAAGACGGCGACAAGCACCGCGGCCTTCAGCGGCATCAACCTGCCACGCCGATCACGCCAGGGCACGATCATAGGCAACGCCTCCGCGGTCGGATGTAGGGGCTGATCGCGAAAGCGCCAGCCATTCGCCCATCTGTCTCCAGACGGCGTCGAACGTTACACACCCTTGGCAGCGGCTGGGTCGCATCATTGCCGCAGCGCGCCCGAGTTCGTACGCTTTGTACCACCGACCCGGGACTGCCCCGACTGGCCACGGCTCGAATCCTCAGGTCAGCAGGTATCCGCGGCGGCCGGTGCCGGGCGAAGCGTGGGCGAAAAACTTGCGGCCCTGATCGGCGTGCCATCCGAGTGGTTCCTGCGACGTCCGGGTCGATTACTGCCCAAAGCAGTGCGCCGCTTGACCCAAAGGCGACGTTTCGTTTCGTTGACCCGGATCACCGGCGAACCAGCGGTTCAGGCCAGCGCGAGCACCTTCGAGAGTTGCCCGGCCGGCAGTGCCGGCGCGTCATCATGCAGAAAGCAGGCGGCGGCGCGTTTGGGGTCGGTCTGGAACAATGGCGGCGTGGCAGTCAGGCAGCGTGACATCGCGTTCGGGCAGCGGTCGGCAAACCGACATCCTTCGGCGGATATCTGGCGGTCTTGCTGCCGCCCCTCGGTTGCCCAATCGCGTTCGGTGCTGACGCGCGGGATCGAGCCAATCAGCAACTGCGTGTATGGGTGCCGCGGGGATTTCACCACAGGTTCCACCTCGCCGGCTTCCGCCACCGTGGCGCGATACAGCACCAGGATGCTGTCGGCAACCTGGTAGGCCGTGGCCAGGTCGTGGGTGATGTAGAGGATGGAAATCCCGAGCTCTTCATGCATTTTGCGCAGGCTGCCGAGGATCGTGGCGCGCAGCGAGGCGTCGACCATGGATACCGGCTCGTCTGCAATGATCAGTCGCGGACGCAGCAGCAGAGCGCGCGCGACCATGATCCGCTGGCGCTGGCCGCCGGAAAGCTGGTGTGGATAACGGCCGAGGATTTCGTCCGGCTGCAGACCAACGGCGCGCAGAGCGTCCTCGATCTGTCGGTGAGCATCGGTTTTGGTATGCGCAAGACGGAACTTACGCACCGGCATCATGAGAACGTGATTGACCCGATAGAACGGATTGTAGACCTCGTACGGGTCCTGGAAGATCGCCTGCACGTGCTGGCGGAAATCACTGCGTTCCAGGGATGTCAGCGCGTGCACGTTGTGTCCACGGAACAGTACCTGACCCTCGGTGGGCTGTGTCAGCCCGAGGATCAGGCGCGCCAGCGTGGTCTTTCCGCTGCCGCTCTCGCCGACCACTGCGATGATGCGCGGGCGGTCTGGATCGATGGCGAAGGACAGGCGTTCCAGTGCGACTTTGCGTTCCCGTCCCAGCACACCGCCACTGAAGGTCTTGGTTACCTCGTGCAGCTCGATCAGCGGTGTCATACGAAATGGGTCCTATTGATATGACGCATTACGGCGCCCATAATGGTTGGTATGAAGCTCACGACCTTCCTCGCCAGATATGGCACCGATGAAGCCTACCGCTCCCATCTTGAGAGCGTGCGGTGGCCCCATGGCCCGGTCTGCGACCGTTGTGGCACCGTCGATGACGCATCGGTGGTGGCCAAACGGCCGGGCGTCTACCGGTGCCGGGCGTGCGGCAAGGATTTCCGCGTCACCGTGGGCACACCGATGGAAGACAGCCATCTGCCGCTGCGAACTTGGTACCTCGCCATGTATCTGATCCTCGCAAGCTCCCAAGGCATCAGCAGCGTGAAGCTGGCGGAGCATCTCGGTGTCGGGCAGAAGACCGCTTGGTTCCTCGGTCACCGCATCCGGGCGCTTCTGGACAGCGGCGAACAATTGCCACTCTCCGGGATCGTCGAAGCTGACGAGAGCTACATCGGTGGCAAGGCGCGCAATCTTCGCAACCACGCCGCTCGGCCGGGGAAAGCGCGGGGGACCAAAAAGTCGATGCTGTTCGCCGCGATCAAACGCGACGGGCAGGCGCGCACCGCCCGGATCAACGCGGCCAAGATCGACGATATCGCTCCTCTGCTCTGGCGCTGGACTAACCGGGGTCAGGCGGTGTGGTGCTCCGACGAACTCGCCACGTATCGCTGGATCGGCCGGAACATGCTCGGCCACCACGGCGTGCATCACGCGCGGCGCGAGTTGGCACGAACCGCGCCTGGCGGCATCCGCGCGCACGTTAACACGGCCGAAGGCTGCTTTGGCTTGTTCCAGCGCGCGATCGTCGGGGTCTGGCATCAGATCAGCGCCAAGCACTTGCATCGCTATTCCGGCGAGCACGAGTTTCGCTGGAACCATCGCCGTAGCGACGTTGCCAATCGGATCGCTCGCTGGCTGATCGGTCAGCACGGGCGTCTCTGCTGGAACGAGCTGGTGCGATGACAGCGATCGTCACCCGGGCCGCCAAGGGCAAGCTCCGGCCCGAGGCCGCGGCCAAGGCCGCTCGGTTCGGCGGCCAGACCCGCCATCTTTGGAACCTGTTCACCGCGCTGAACAACGCCCGGATGAAGGAGTGCGGCAACTTCGTCTTCTACGCCGAGCTCTCCGCGCTGCTGCCGAATCGGCTGAAGACCGACCCGAAGCTGGCTGGACTGCCGCACCGATGCGCTCAGATGACGGCGCAGAATTTCGACCGGACGCTGAAAAACTACGTCAGGAATAAGGCCGAGTTTCAGCGCATTGACGCCAAGCGCAAGGCGCGTAGCGCGGCTCGTGTTGCTGGTGGT
>JASHVB010000883.1 GCA_030039695.1 Acetobacteraceae bacterium | reverse complement strand
CGGTTGAGATAGACGCCATAGTCCGAGCCGTTGCGCTCCACCATGGCCGCAGCCTTGACCAGAGGCAGGAGAAGCGGGTCCACCTTGCTGGCGTCGAACCGGTCCCAAGGCAGGTTATCGATGTGCCAATGCTTCATCGGCGGGGTCCACGGCTGTCGTAGTCAGCGGAATCGGGGGTGGAGGTGCTGGGCCGGTATAGGTCGGTTCGGGGGTGGTGGGAACGGGGAGGCCGGATCACGGCACCGGCCCATCGTTCCGTAAGCCGGCTGGCGCATCGGCCGCGACCCCGAAGCCCAAAGGCAATCGCGGACCCCCTCGATCACCGCCACGCGGTGTCCGCTCGCTGCGGGCGCGGCGGCTGCGAGGGCACTCATGGGGATGCGCGACGAGCAGGCGTACGCGGTCAGCAGCGTTCGCTCGGCGGCGATTCGATGTCGCGTGGCGCTCCACCGCGCATCCCCTGCCGCCGGGCGAACCTTGCACGGGGGGTTACCGGGAATACGCGCGCGGGGATGGGATTTCGGCCTATCCCTCGAACGGATCCCGCACCAGGATCGTATCGTCGCGTTCCGGGCTGGTGGACAGCAGTGTCACCGGCGCCTCCACCAGTTCCTCGATGCGGCGGACATATTTTACCGCCTGCGCCGGCAGGTCAGCGTAGGTGCGGGCGCCCCGGGTGGAGCCTTGCCAACCCTCGATTGCTTCGAATTCCGGCTCCGCCGCCGCCTGCGCGAGCGGCGCTGCCGGCAGGTGCCGGACGTGCTCACCGTTGATGCGGTAACCGGTGCAAATCTTCAGCTCCGGCAGCCCATCGAGCACGTCCAGCTTGGTCAGCGCGAGGCCCTGAATGCCCCCGACCTTTACCGCCTGGCGCACCAGCACGGCGTCGAACCAGCCGCAGCGGCGGCGGCGGCCGGTGACCGTGCCGAATTCGGCGCCGCGGTCGCCAAGCAACTGGCCGGTGGCGTTGGTCAGCTCCGTGGGGAAGGGGCCGGAGCCGACGCGCGTCGAATATGACTTGGCGATTCCTAGCACGAACCCGACCGCGGCCGGAGCCAGACCTGCGCCGGATGCTGCGGTGGCGGCGACAGTGTTTGATGAGGTGACGTAGGGGTAGGTGCCGTGGTCCACATCCAGCATCACCGCCTGGGCGCCCTCGAACAGGATGCGGCGGCCGGCACGACGGGCTTCGTCGAGGCGCTCCCAGACCGGCTCGGCATACGGGAGTATGCGAGCCGCCAGTGCCATCAATCGGTCCAGCAGTTCCTGCTTCTCGAATGTCGGGGCACCGAGGCCGGCCAGCAGCGTGTTATGGTGCAACAGCAGTTCGTCAAGCTTGGCGGCGACCGTCCCCGGCTCGGCGAGATCAGCGATGCGGATGGCGCGGCGGGCGACCTTGTCCTCATAGGCCGGGCCGATCCCGCGGCCGGTGGTACCGATTTGGCGGTCGCCGCGGGCTGCCTCGCGGGCGCGGTCGAGCGCCGGGTGCAATGGCAGGATCAGGATGGCGTTTTCCGCGATGCGCAGCGTCTGCGGGGTGACGGTCAGGCCCTGCGTGCGGACTTTCTCTATTTCGGCGAGCAGCGCCTCGGGGTCGATGACGACGCCGTTGCCGATGATACCGAGCTTGCCGCGCACCAGGCCGGAGGGGAGCAGGGACAGCTTGTAGGTCTCATTGCCGACGACCAGGGTGTGGCCGGCGTTATGGCCGCCCTGAAAGCGCACCACGATCTCGGCGCGGCTGGCGAGCCAGTCCACAACCTTGCCCTTGCCCTCGTCGCCCCATTGGGCGCCGATCACGGTGACGTTCGGCATCCGGTTCTCCAACTACGCGAAACGCCGCAGCTTACACTATTGGTGCGTCGGCCGCGCGGCCCGACCCGTGCGTACCGGCCACTTTGCCGGCAAGCAGAGTGCGGTGTCGAAGTCAGGCTGCGACCTGGACGCCCCCGACCGACACTCTTTGGGGCTCGACGGACGACGGCCGTTGTCATGCCGCCAGCGCGACCGCTTCTCCGTTCTGCAGCACGAACTCACATCCCAAACGACGCGCCTCCGCCAGAGGATCCGCCGCTCCGCCCAAGCCTGCAACCGTGGCAAATCCACTCGCGCGCAGCGCCGCCGCCTGCGCCGGATCAACACCCTCCGGCACGAAAACACGCGGCTTCGCCGCCCGCTTCGGCGCCGCGCGCAACAGCGCGTCGGGGTACAGCGTCAGGCCGGTCGCGGGTTCCGTCTCGCCGCAAACATAACGCCCGCCCCAGCCCAACTCCTCGTGGCGGCCCGGTGCATAGATCGTGACCGAGACGCCGGTCTCGTACCGATAGCCGCGGAATTCCACTGGATCGATGGTCAACCGCAGCGCCGGGGCGCGGGCACGGATCGCAGCCACGGCCTCCGCCAGTCGTTCAGCCAGCGCCGCGCCGGCGGGCGGCAGTTTCGCCGCGCCGAGCGCAGCCAAGGCTCGATCTGCCGGTCCCGCCGCCAGTAGCAGTTCGCCCAGCAAACCTGCCAGAGGCCCGCCGTGTCGCTTCACGGCCGCTGCGTCCTTGCGATCAAGCGCACGCGCCACCGCGGTGCGCGCGGCACCGCCGATTGCCGCGTCGTCCAGCAATCCCGGCACCAGCATGGGCAGCGTCAAATCGAAGCTGACGCGGGTCAGGCCGACCGCTGCCAGCGCTTCGGCACCGACCAGCACGATCTCGGCGTCCGCCGCCGGCAGGTCGCAGCCGATCAGCTCGATCCCCGCCTGCGCCACCTGCCGGTCCGGCGCCAGCTGCGTGCCGCGCACCCGCAGGCACTGCCCCGCGTAGGACAGCCGCAGTGGCCGCGGCGCACCGGTCAGCCGTGTGGTCGCAATGCGGGCCACCTGCGGCGTGGTGTCGGCGCGCAGTCCCATCATGCGCTGGCTGTCGGGGTCCATCAGGCGGAAGGTTTGTTCCGCCACCGCGGCGCCGGAGCCAGACAGCAGGCTGGTTTCGAACTCGAGCAGCGGCGGCTTGACGCGCTGGTAGCCGTACGAGGCAAACACATCCATGATCGCCTCCACCGCGGTGGCTTCCGTCTCGGCGTCGGGCGGCAGCAGATCGCGCAGGCCGGCGGGCAGCAACGCGGGGTTCGGCAGATCGTCGGACATGGGATGGTTCTTAGCGGGCTCGATCCGACGGCGGGAGGGGGAGGCTCAGAAGATCGTCCGCCGGCACCGCAGAAAGGCGGCGTGGTCCGAGGAAATCCGGTCCGCACCCATGATAACCCGCGCCGGCGCCCTGGTACTTCGTAAAAAAACATACACCCGCGCCGATCTTCAGGTTCGCCCTCAGGCTTAGCTCTTGCCGAACCTTGGAACGTAACTGTCTAACAGGGTGGGTCAGTGTCATCCAGCACGAAGCCCCAGGCGACGTCCTACCAGGTGAACGGTCAGAAACCCGTCGGTGTGGCTGTCGGTTACCCCGGGCGTCGAATCCGCTGATCCGCTCCAGCGAGACGTCGTTGTCGTCGTCGTCATAGGTCGGCGCGACGTCGGTCGGGCATTCCTTGCCGATTGATGAGCATGATTGTTCACCCCTCGGCGTGGTTCGCCTATGATGCTTGCGTTGATTCGGAGAACGCCCGATGGCGAACATAATCAAGGCGTGGATTGCTCCGATGGTGTTCCTGGCGATCACCGCCTTCTTCGGCTGGAGCGCCACCCAGGGCCAGCACGGCCTGTTGGCCTATTCAAAACGCGAGGCGTTGCTCAATCAGGCGCTGGCGGACCAAGCCATCGCGCAGCAAGAGCATGACGACTGGGCGCGCCGGGTTTACGGCCTGCAATCGAGCCATCTCGATCTCGACGCGCTGGATGAACGCGCCCGGGCGCAGCTCAACCTGGCGGATCCGGCCGACATCATCGTGCCGTTCACCGGGAAGGACCGCTTGTTCTGAGGCGGTTGCGGCCCCGCGGGCCGCATGCCATATCCGTCGTGCTGCACTGCAACACAGAAAGGTCCTGCCGATGCCGCTGAGCGAGCCCGCGGCGCGCGAACTGCTGCACTCCCGCGACATTGAAATCCGCGGCTATCGCCGCGAGGACGGGCTGTATGACATCGAGGCGCAGTTAGCCGATGCCAAGACCTATGGCTTTTCCAACCAGGACCGCGGCTTTGTCGAGGCCGGAGAGAAGCTGCATCACATGTGGCTGCGGCTGACCGTGGATGAATCGATGCAGATCGTCGCATCGGAAGCCGCGACGGATAGCGCGCCCTACACGGTCTGCCCGCAGGCAGCGCCGAATTTCGCGCGCCTGGCCGGGCTGCGGATCAAGGCGGGATTCCTGCGCGAGGCAGCGCACCTGGTCGGCGGCACCGCCGGCTGTACGCACCTGCGCGAGCTGCTGCAGCAGCTCGCGACCACGGCGTTCCAGACGATCAATCCCCACAGGGCCTGGCGCGAGGCAAAAGCGCGCGGCGAGGCCGACCTTCGTGGCACCGACAAGCTCGACAAGCGGATCGCGCAGAAGCTGCTGGGCGGGGTCGGCTCGATTGTGGACTCTTGCCTTGCCTACGCCGCCGACGGCCCGGTGGTGCGCCGCCGTTGGCCAGAATTGTTCCGATCAGAGAACAGACCAGCGAAGACCGAAGCGGACGTGGACTAAGCCGGGCGCTCGCCAGGCTGTGCGACGCTCGTGGGACAAGCGGCGCGAAAAGGGTGGACGCAGAGCGCGCGTGACGTTCAGGTTGCCGCAGGCCTCTTAGGCGCGACACAGTACGCAAGAGCAGTTTTGGTGCCCGCCGGTGTTCAGTGGCGTCCCTTGTCGCGTGGCGGTGGGCGGAAGCGCGGATCGTTCTCCTGCAACGCGCGCTCCATCTGCACGATCCACGCGACGGCTTCATGTTCGGTGGAGAAGCCGGGTACGGTCTTGCGGCGCCCGTCCGGCGTGGTCATGTCGACGCTGAACGAACCTTTGGGGAGCCGGATTAGTTGGAATTGTGGAATGGCCATGCCGCACTATGGCATGGTCTGTCAGGAATTGCACCTGACGAAACGGTATGGTGCACGTTGCGCCGACCCGCTTGTAGATAACGCCGTTCAGCCGCGGGTGGTGTGCCGTGGCGATCCTGCAGTGCGCGGACCGCCCGTCGTCGCGCTCCGCAGCGTCTGTGCGAGCCTGTTCCGGTCCAGCCGCCGCATCTTCCGGTAGGTGAACACTCCGTCGCCTAAAGTCGACGGCTTCTCAGGCGAGCTATGCGGCCATCCGCTGGCTTGGCGCCTGACCGGACGTTCCATCCGGGAAGTTGGCCCGCTGAAGCACGATACGGGCCGCAGCGACGTCGCGGTCGAGGATGCAGCCGCAGTCGCAGCGGTGCTCCCTGACAGCAAGTGTCTTGCGAGCGATC
>JASHVB010000882.1 GCA_030039695.1 Acetobacteraceae bacterium | reverse complement strand
GCGGACCGCGGCACCGGCTGCGGGCGCATGACCGGCGGCCGCTGTTCAGGCCGGATGAAACGTTGCGGAGCTGCCTCGGCAATCACCGGATGCCGCAGGGCGGGCTTCCAGACCGGCACATGCTGCGGGGTGCGCACTGCTGCCACGATCGTCTGTGGCCTGACTGGCAATGCATCAGCAACGCGCACCCCCGGATGGGGCGACGGGGCGATCACTGGTCGCGGCGCAACGACCGCCGGCGGCGCCTGGGCGATGACCTGTCGCGACGCGAGGTTGCTCGATGGCGCCACCTCCGGTGCAGCCGGCGGAACTGGCAAGGCGTCTGCGTTTGCTTGGTCGGTGGCGCCAGCCTGGTCCTGGTCCGACGCATCCGCCGCGGCCTGGTCGGTAGCTGATGCCCCAGTGGCGGCCTGTCCGGTTGTTGGCGCCGCAGATGCCGCTGCGGCGACCACCGCTCCGGCGCCTGCCGGCGCGGTCGGCGCAACTGGTGGTGTCGGCGCAACCGGCGGCGGTAGCCGGCTGTCGAGGTCGGTCAAATCGGTGAATTGCGTGGGTGCGACCGGCTGCAAGGCCGCCAGGAACTGGGCGGCCAGCTGGTGCAGGCGGTCGGGGTCGTTCAGCAACATCCACTCGGCGTGGAGCGCCCTGGATTGCTCGCGCAGTGCCTCGGTCTGCGTGACCGTGCGGTCGATCTGCTGGTCGAGCAGGTGCACGCGGTGTTTCGCCTGATAGAGGTACATCCCTGATCCGCAGGCCAGAATGAAGGTCAGGATGGTGATCGGGCGGATCATGGCGCGGGCCTCCCGGGGTCGGCCGATGGGTGGGATAAACATTCGAGCGCGCGCAACCTCGCGCTGCGGGCGCGCGGATTGGCAGCGGTTTCCGCGCCGGTGGGACGCAAGGCGCGCGGCGTCAGCAGGCGGAAGCGTGGGGCGACGCGCTTTAGAAGGCCTCGTGGATCGTGCCGCGAGGGCGCGGCGGCGCGGCCCGTCGCATCGCTCATGAAGCGCTTGACGATGCGGTCTTCCAGCGAATGGAACGCGACGACGACGAGGCGGCCACCGGGCAAAAGAAGTCGAGCGGCGGCGGCGAGTGCACGCTCTATTTCGCCGAGTTCGTCGTTGATCCGGATGCGCAGCGCCTGGAAGCTGCGGGTGGCAGGATCGATGCCGGAACGGTCGGGCGGAAGGACCGAGCGGATGATCTCGGCCAGACCGTTGGTCGTGGTGATGGGCGCTACGACGCGGGCTGCAGCGATGGCGCGGGCGATGCGGCGGGACGCACGTTCCTCGCCAAACTGGTAGAGGATATCAGCCAGTTCGCCTTCCGGCAGCTTGTTGACGAGCTCCGCAGCGGTGGTGCCACGCTTTCCCATCCGCATGTCGAGCGGGCCCTCGGCACGGAAGGAAAATCCGCGTGCGGGGTCGTCGAGCTGGAAGGACGAGACACCGAGGTCCAGCGCCACCCCATCCAGCGCCTGCACGCCGGCTTGCGCCAGCAGCGACAGCATGTCGCCGAACTGGCCCTCGATCAGGTGTAGGCGGCCGCGAAAGCGAGCGGCGAGTGTTGCGCCGCGGACAATTGCGTCGGGGTCGCGGTCAATCGCCCACACGGTACAGGCGGCAGCGCCGAGGACTGCTTCGGTGTAGCCGCCACCACCGAAGGTTCCATCGAGATACATGCCGCCGTCACGCGGGGCTAGGAGGCGCAAGACCTCGGGGAGCATGACGGGGTGGTGGCCGGTCATTGCGCAATGCTCCCGGGCAGGGTGAAGCCGCGCTCGCGGGCGCGATCGCGCGCGGCCTGGCGGCGGCGCTCGGCAGCCGACGGCTCCCAAAGCTGGAACGTGCGGCCAAGCCCCATGAAGGTGACGCTGTCCTGCAGGCCGGCGTGGCTGACCAGCGCCTCGTGCAGAACAATGCGCCCCTCCTTGTCGGTTTCGACCGGGAAGGCATCCGCGTAAAGAATGGCTGCGAGGTCTTCTTGCTCCGCACTGAATGTCTGGAGCTGGTTCAGTGGGTTCGCAAGGGCCTCGAACACCGGCACCGGCCAAGCCTCGATGCAGGGATGCTGATGCGACGGGCGAAGAATTAGTTGGACCGTATTGTCGTCGCTGCCGTTTTTCAGCGCGGCACGGAAGGGCGCAGGCACCGAGACGCGGCCCTTGGCGTCTCGTCGGCTCAAGTGGGTGCCGAGGAACTGCGACATCCGGGCCGGTCTGCCTTTCGTGCGATGCGCCGCGCTTGGGTTGGGCAGAGTTTTCCAACATTGCGAGACAGGCTACGGCCGCCTGCCGGAGCAACCATGACCTATGTTCCCCCATGGGCGGCGGGACCACCGTTTCGGGATGCCATGGGGTAGCATGGGATGGCATGGGCGTCAAAGGGAA
The DNA here is from genome assembly GCA_030039695.1 of Acetobacteraceae bacterium. The sequence continues at coordinate 815 of JASHVB010000882.1, read as the reverse complement.
ATGACCTGGACGAGCTCTATTGGCGCGCGATTTTTCGTGCGTTCGTCAACGGCTTAGCCGTGATCTCTCGATTCTGGCCAAGGTGATTGTGGCGAGGAACAAAGATTCCTGATTCGTTCCAGTACAGATCAGTCCCGCGCGGATGGGACGCCGCGGGAATAACGACGCCAGACGGCCTGTAAGCCGGGTTCTGTCCGCGCTTTTGGCGCGGGACGACCATTCCTCTGGGACGCGCCTTGCGGCGCGTCTCGCGCGACCAACCCGGGCGGCGGGCCGGGAAACCTTGCGCCGTTGCCGGCGCGGCCGCCCCTATTCGGTCTTGCTCCCGGTGGGGTTTACCCTGCCGCCCCTGTTGCCAGGGGCGCGGTGCGCTCTTACCGCACCGTTTCGCCCTTGCCCGCGGGGTATCTCGCGACCCTTGCGCGGGCGGTTTGTTTTCTGTGGCACTGTCCCTGAGGTCGCCCTCGCCGGCGGTTGGCCGGCACCGTTTTCCCGTGGAGCCCGGACTTTCCTCTGTCGGCGCGAACCGGCAGCGGCCGTCCGGCCGTCTGGCTAAGTAGAGATGCGCGGGCGATGCCGCCAGGTCAAGCAGTTGTCCGCGATGGAGACAATCGACCCGAAGCAAACCGTGGTTCTGTGATTGTAAGTGTCCCGCGCTGCCGCGGCTCACGCTGGCCTCGTGCTCAACTTCCACATGAGCTTTGCAACTCGCATTTCGCGGCCGCGACGAACTCTTCGCAACACCGGTACAAAGCCATGTGGAAGATGCACCAGGTCGGCTCGTTGTCACGCATCGCCGCCGCGGCGGGTGTTTC
>JASHVB010000881.1 GCA_030039695.1 Acetobacteraceae bacterium | reverse complement strand
GAAAACTGAGAGCACCTAGCCGATCCCGCAGATCGTGCGAATGCGTCTCGTCTCGCCAATACGGTGTGCCGGCCTTTGGTTCGCTTTAACCGGAGACCCTCGGATCGCGCATCGACCCCGGTTTCGGATGCCCCCAGATTCCCGCGAGATTGAAAGCAACACCGATGTGTGAAGAACTTCAGAGCCTACCGACATGTACGTCGCTAAGACTGCATCGATCGTCCGAATCAACAGACAGAATCGCCGTGGAGACCCCAGGTACGGGAATGAGTGACTGACAAGCTACGGAACCACCCAAATAGCACTTTGAATTCCGTGCGATCGGCTATCGTTACCGAGACAACATAAGCGGAGGTCGAGCATGCGTACGCTGGCTGATGCATCGTGTGGAGCAATCGTGGCGCCGCGTGGTCATGTGGCCCCGAAGGCTTCGCATGCCACTGAGATTCGATCACCGTGGCCAAGATCAGCAACCGATGCAGCATCAGTGATTCGGCCGACCCATAGGACAATAAGAAAGGAGGCGATTGTCGGTCCTCATTCGTTTTTGCGACGCGGCGCCGTTCTCAAAGGCCTGTTTGGGCTCACTGTCATTATCTCGCTACTGAGCTCTGAGCATGCCGCCCATCGTGGAATATCACGAGCGGAGCGTGTTAACCTTGCTTTGACCGCTAAAGCCCTTCCAATAAGGGCGCCCAGCAACGCTTCACCCCGATCGGCTGCTTCTCTCGAAGCGCAGAGCGTGATCGAGCGATGGTTAATACTGCCTCGGCCGTTGGGAGCAACCGCATCGCCTTCAACAGTTTCGCAAATACGGACTCTCCGAATCTTTCCGAGCCAGTGATCGATAGCATATCCGACGATCGCTGGCTCAAAGCAGTTTAATTGAAATGTCCCGGCCTGGACGTACTCCCTGTTCGTTTGGACCGCGTCCATTCGAAGACGAGCAACTGCTGTACACCTACTCGAGGGAGGTGTGACGGATTGTCGGCGTGGTCAACGCAGGCTACTAAACGCAAACCACCGTTGGTATTACTTCGATACCAAAATGACCACCATATCGCAAGATGCCGCCTCAGATGTGGCTCTAATTCGACGCTGTTCCGTTTTCCATCGACAACCTGGTAGGAAGCCTTATTGCATTACGTTTCTGGCGGGCGAGCGTTACCGTAGTGCGGCGCGCCCCGCACTGGTACAGGTCGAAAGTCCAGACTATCAGCAGCCTCCTGAGCGATGGTGCGTAGTGCTCCCGGGTCGCACAGCGTAAGAAAGGCGCGCTCAGTGTCGTACAGCACGACTCGAGCCACGCGCCATGCATTCAGTATGGTGATGATGCTGCGTGTCGTTGCACCGAGCAGGTCCGCAAGGTCGCTCTGCCGCAGGTGTCGCGCGAGGCGGATGCCCTGCACAGTATTGCGGCCTTCGCGGTCTGCCAGGTAAAGCAGTTGCCGCGCCAGGCGTACCTCCAGCGTTTCAAAGCTGGCGTCTTGAAGGAGCTCAAAAGTACGGCGCAAACGTCCCGCAAACAAGCGGGACAGTGCCTCTCCCAATGCTGGATCTCGCGATAAGGCCGACAGAAAGACCGCACCCGGAATGCGAACAAGTTTCACGCGGCCTTCAACGATTGCAGCAGCGGACCGCGGTTTGCCGTCTATCACACCGATCTCGCCGAATATTTCGCCATTATGGAAGACTTCGACCATCAGTGCCTTGCTGTGCCTGTCGACGGCGCCGATGCGCACATGACCGTCACCGCCGACAATGGCGTAGACCGCATCGGCGATATCACCTTGGCCGAATACCTCAGCGCCATCCCGTGGTTCGGAGACCGTGCTGACGTGTTCGAGCTTGGCGCGTTCCGCGTGGTCCACATTTAGGAAGGCAGCGACGGTGGCGAGCAACGCGATCTGGGGGCTCCAGCTGTGGCGAAGAAACGGACTGTGTTGTGACGTCATGGTCCGAGCCTCATCTCATGATATGCGTATCCAGCGTCGGGCGCCGTGCTCCTCATTTCTGTCCGGTTAATGCTTGGGGCTCACCATCGGCATCAGCAAGCGCAAAGTGTTATTGAACCATGTTGGTGCGCACGGAGGCGAAATCCCAATGATGCCCAGCGTAGCATTCAGTAGAACGTGGGGCGTTGCCGGCCTCCTAATGTTGGTACTGCTCAACACGGTGAGCACGAACCTTATCGCTGACATCGGGGTGACTAATAACTAGTGGCCAGCGGGCTTTCCCCGCTGGCCATCGGACCGAACGCCTGAAGCGTCAGGGAGGCAGCACGGTCTCGCCGGACGCGATCCCGTGCGCGCACAAGACGATCAGCCGCCCCCAACGCCGTACAACATCACCGTCGACTGCTTGTCCAGGGTGGTGCCGTCGCCAATGTGTGGCGCTGCACTGGCAGCGGCCAAATTGCCGAACGCCACCGCCAGAGTTGCGATCGCCGCCAAAAGCATTTTACGCATCACGAAGTCCTCCAATTTTTGGCCACAGCGGGCCGTGAGAGTTGCGGGATCCTGTTGGCGGACACTCCCAGCTTTTGCCGCCCTCAGGCCTTCAGCAGGTACCCCCTAGAAATCCCTGCTGAGGACGGAATTACTGACTGTTGGATGGCCAGGCACTGAAACATTTCAGCATGCGTACGAAGTGTCCCTTGATGCTTTGGCTGCGTAGGGTGCTCAGGCTGGGGCAGGAGACGGGCACGGACCGCGCCAATCGGGCGCGCGAGTTGCGGCGACAACCCGGTAGGGCGCGTTGACAGAAACTGCGCGCAAGGCGCTCCGCAACGGGGACGGTCAGCCGAGATGATGGTTTCCCCGTCCGTGCTTCCAACGCTCGCGGATTGGGAAGCAGCTTGTCCGCAATGCCCTGATTTTACTGGTCGGAGCGGCGGGATTTGAACCCACGCCCCCCAGGTTAGGGTGTGTCAAGTCGTTTGCTCTATTGTATCAATCAGTTAGAGTTATCCGACGGCTCCAGTGTGGCGGAAATTGTGGCGGTTGACGGTATAACTGCATCTTTTTGCGATGGTCCCCATTAACTCCTGGATTCTGGGTTGCTTCGGCGCTGATCCGGAATGTTACGATCACGAGGAGAACAGAATGTGGCGGAAACGCCACCAAGAGACGCTACGCTAGAGTGCGCCGTTGTCCGCGAGCATAATAACGGCTGGTCGAATGCGCTCGCCGTTACGCCGTTCCATGCGAGCCATCAAGCGACCCCAGACGATTTTGCGCACGTGGAAGCCGTTGCGTTGCGGCACGCCTATCGCCCACGCGCGAGAGTTCGCTGCACGCTTCATTCACTGGCCCCTAATGCTCATGCGCTCGGTTGCCTCGTCCCGCTGTATAGCTCATATTGTCATCATGAGCAGTACCGTCACACTGGAATTCCTCGCTGGGCAGCAGACGCGGATCCTCGAGGACCTCGCCAACATCCGAGCCGACCATGCGGTCCTGCTGGCAATCGTGCAGCGCATGGACGCCACTATGACTGGGCTGCTTGGCGAGGTGCGGGCACTGCACGGACAAATCGGCCGGTTCGGTCACCGCGTGCAGCAGCTCGAGGAAGCCGGAAGAACAGCCCCGTGACCGCTGGCGTCCTCATCGGCGCCGTCGCACTGGGTCGACCTCGTCCGCCGCCGCCAACCCAGCGGACGCAGTTTGTTCTCTGTGCCCTGAGTGTGCCCGCCAGTGTGGCTATCAGTGTGGCTATTGGGGGGCCATTTCGGCCTATTTCGGCCTTTCGGTTCCCATTTCGGGCTTTTGCCCCGGATCGGGAAAAACGTAACGGGGGCAAAAACCCGGGCACGGCCGGGCTGGGGGCGGAGCGCAAGGCGGCCTGCGGGGCGGGTTCACGAGCGAGTCAACCGGACAGGAATCGCTTGACGCGGTAACGGGTGGGTCGACTCTAAGGCTGGGGTGAACAGCACCCTAGGGCTGAGCAAGCTGTCGGCAGCGGAGAAGGACGCGCTGATCCTGGAGCTTGCGGCGAAGGTTTCCCAGCTTGAGCGACTGGTCGGTGATCTGCGCGAGGAAAATGCGCGCTTGAAGGGGCTGAAAGGCCGGCCGCAGATCAAGCCGAGTGGGATGGAGACGGCCACCACGCCGAAGCCGACGGGCAAGCGTGCCAAGCGACGCGGTCGGGGCAAGGTGATGCCAAAGGTTGCGGTCGACGATGAGATCGTGAAGGCGGCGGTTCCGACTGGTTCACGCTTCAAGGGGTATGAAGATTACGTGGTGCAGGACGTGGTGCTGCACGCGCGGGTGCTTCGCTATCGCCGGGAACGTTGGATAACGCCGGACGGGCGGACGGTGATTGCGCCATTGCCGAGCGGTGTGACGAGCCATTTCGGGCCAGAGCTACGGCGCTTTATCCTGATGCAGTACCATCAGGGACAGCTCACGGTTCCGCGGTTGGTGGGGCAACTGCAGGCGATTGGTGTGTGCATCT
>JASHVB010000880.1 GCA_030039695.1 Acetobacteraceae bacterium | reverse complement strand
TTCCGGAGACCGGCCAGGAATCGATTGCGCTCCATATTGCGCATCCTGCGCATCCTGAACCGCCTGTAATACCCGCGTCGGCAGCAACACCCACGGCCCCGAGGCAAATGGCGGCTGACGTCGCTATACCGCTCTAATTCGTTCCCTGCGCTGCTCCGAGCTGCCATGATCGTCAAGTGAGACTCCCTGGAATCGGGACGGAACAGTTCCGGAAGGACTTTAAGACTGAGAGGTTTTCATATTTTGTGAATCTACGCACCACAGGGATTGGCGAAAAGCTACAAAGCTAGAGGGGTTTATATTGGTATCATCGAGAACACCTTAAATTGTGCTTGTATCTCGAGAGAGCGGAGCTGTGTTCCAAGTTCTTTTTAGTCGTGGCGTATTCCGAGGGTATGCCGCCTTGCGCCCAGGGTGGCATGATAGATCACACATGTACGTCCTTGAGCCATCCTCGGGCCTCTTCCAGGCTCTCGAATGTCCGAAGGAAAATCCTGTCTGCTATGCCTGACTTGACGTTATCAACGGACACTTTGCCGAAATGCGCAATCGGATCTTTATGCGCCACCGCACGGAGGCCGGCGGCGATCGCTCGAGGGAGCCAGTCGTCGATAACCCATGCCTGATCCTCCGTATGGATCATCGGCAAGCTAGTATCGTCGCCAAGAAGTTTTGTCAGCCGGTGCCGTTGCAGCAGGTCGATTATGCTCTCGTGTATGAAGTGAAACTGAAGGCTGCTGGCATATCCTCTCCATCTTACAAAAAGACACGGCATGGTTTTATCAAGTGTGACACAACAAATCGGGTTGCTTCCAAGGCCGCGCAGGAGAGCAAGACCGTCGCTCGTCTCGTGCTCGAGCGCTGCTCTGAGCCGTGTCAGGCAAGGGTTCAAATCGGATTGCTGCGAGACCAAGCTCGGCTCCTGCACCTACCCGTTCCGGGAGTCTCTTTGTCCCTGATTGCAGAGTCCCCGTCTCGCCACAACGGGTGGGGCTTCACAGCTTGGTGAGATGGCGCACTCAGGGGTTCACGTTCTGCCGGTCGGTCGGAGGGTGCCGACATGGCAGACTCCGCGATCATCCCGTTGAATATCGAGCGTTTCAGGCAGTTGCTCGCGACCCATCTCGATCCTGATACACGCCGAATCGTCGAACGGCGGCTCGCCGAAGCGGAGGCCAGCCTTGATGCCGCCGTGAGCGATGATCGACCGTCGCAGCCCTGATCAGCGCTTTCCGATTGCCTATGGGGCATCCGCCGGCCTGTCGGGTCGCGCTTCATTCACCCACCGCCAGGTAAACCCTCTTGGCGCTGCTGGCAGGGGCTCGCCTGCCGCGACGCTTACTGTCTTGCCAACCAGGCTGCCGAATACGTTGAGTTGCTCATATCGCCCGGCACGCGGAGCCAGGGTGCCTGGTTCGCATTCCACGTTATCCGACACAACGAGCCTGCCGCGCATGCCTCGCGGCGCGGTGAGCCATCGGTGCTACACTCGCGTCGCCAGCCAGGATCCAAGGCGCAGGAACACGCACCCACGGGCAGAACGCCCGCGACACATCTAACGGTCGACGCACCGGAATCTTCTTCTCTGCGTGCTTTGCCAATCCGTAGGAGCGAGCTTACCGCTTGGTCGGCGGCTCGTGCAGTACGGACGTTTACGTACCGAGAGCGGCAATGACGCTAAGCGCTATCGCTCATTCTCCGCGCCGGCATCGTCGGCGTGACGCACGCCCGCATTGATCGATGTTAGCGCGTACCGGGATCACCGTTCTGGTGCGATTTGCTCGCTGCCCTATCCTGGCCTGGGTGGGCTGCGTCTGAGGTCGACGTGATGGCCAAGTTCCTGGGTTTGGACGAGCCGTTTGCGGGGCGGCATGTCCACAGCGAGACCATCGTGTTGTGCGTGCGGCGGTATCTGCGCTTCAAGTTCAGCTTCCGGGACCCAGCGGAGATGATGGCGCGGCTCATCGATGGCCCACACCACGATTATGCGTTTCGCACAGGCTGGTGCGAAGCGCTTGACGATCCAGCCATCCGTCGCCCGCGCCCGAACCAGGATATAAATGTAGTCAGTAAAATCCTTGAGCGCGCTCAAGTCCAAATATTTCGGAACGTGGATCTCCGCATCGAACAGTAAACGCAACTCAGCGACGAACCGATTTACCGGACCTGGCAAAGACTGTGGGGCATCCAGATGGCCCAAGCGAGGAATGTAATATTCCCGCCGCTGCAGGGGTCTACCTGTGGGGACGGGGACGACCGGCCTCTCACTTCAACCGCACCCTACGCGGCTCGCCGCTGCGGCCACAGCCTCCCAGCACCGAACGTCCTCGCCCACCGCTGGGCGAGGCTGCGGCTGGCGATGCATGGCCCACGCGATCCACGCAAAGGGCAGAACATTGATGAGCGGCGGAAAAATAGATACTGATATTTTGCATATCATTATAGATGTAAAACACAGCCGGAGGTCTGTTGTCGTGACCCTTCTCGCCGGCCGACCCGGGGGCCGATCGCCAAAAGCGTGGCTCCTCCGACATCCATGCACTTGAAAAGTCATGTGCAAGATGTCACCATGCATGCGTCAGCTCGGATAGTGATGTAGGACAGATGATAACTGGGGGGCAGATGCGCGCCGCCAGAGCCCTGTTGGGGATCGACCAGCGCCGGCTGGCCGAGCTCTCGGGCCTTTCGCTGCCGACCATCCAGCGCATGGAGGCCAGCGACGGCATCGTCCGCGGCAATGTCGATTCCCTCATGAAGCTGATTGGCGCACTCCAGGAGGCCGGCATCGAGCTGATCGGCGAGGGCGCGACCAGCGCGACGGGTGGCCGCGGCGTACGCCTCGTCCGGTCGGCCGCACAGCCCCCACCGCAAGGCAACCAGATGGAATGATCGATCTTGTCCTGGCCTGCATCCTCGCGTGGCTCGTGCTCGCCCTCTTCGCCGTCGCCACCGCGCAGACCCATCTCGGCACGCCTGTCATCTACGCCGGCTCGCTTCTTGTCGCCCTGGTGCTGTTGATCACCGGCGCCACGGCCATCCCAGCCGGGGTCTCGCACGCGACGCTGCCGATCGGCCTTCCTTGGATCGGCGGCCATGTGCGCCTCGATGCGCTGTCAGGATTCTTCCTGGTCGTGGTCGGCCTCGGGAGCGCGGCGAGCAGTCTGTTCGCGCTCGGCTATGGCCGCCACGAGCGTCATCCGCAGCGCGTCCTGCCTTTCTATCCGTTGTTCCTGGCCGGTCTCGCGCTGGTCGTCATCGCCGACGATGCCTTCATCTTTGTGTTCGCCTGGGAGCTGATGTCGATCGCCTCCTGGGCGCTCGTCCTCGCCCATCACCGGGAGAGCGGCAACACGCGCGCAGCCCTGATCTACCTGCTGATGGCGAGCTTCTCCGGCCTCGCTTTGCTGCTGGCCTTCGGCCTGCTGGCCGGCAGCGCCGGCAGCTACACGTTCGAGGCCATGCGCTCAGCGCATTCTGCCCCATGGGTCGCTGGGCTGGTACTGGTCTTGGCCCTGATCGGGGCGGGATCGAAGGCCGGCATCGTGCCGCTGCATGTCTGGCTGCCCCTCGCGCACCCGGCTGCACCGAGCCACGTCTCTGCGGTGATGAGCGGCGTGATGACGAAGGTCGCGGTCTACGGTTTCATTCGCATCGTGTTTACGCTGTCGGGTGCACCGGACTGGTGGGCCGGCGTGTTGGTAATGGCACTTGGTGGCATCACCGCGGTGCTCGGCGTGCTGTATGCGCTGATGGAGCATGACCTGAAGCGCTTGCTCGCCTACCACACGGTGGAGAACATCGGCATCATCTTCATTGGCCTTGGACTGGCGCTGGCTTTTGGCGCCAACGGATTGCGGGCGGCCGCTGCATTAGCGCTGACGGCTGCATTG
>JASHVB010000879.1 GCA_030039695.1 Acetobacteraceae bacterium | reverse complement strand
ACCCCTTGGCCTCCACGACGGTGATCCCTTGCAGCCCGACTTCGTGCAGCGCCTCCTTCACCTCGTCCAGTTTGAACGGCTTGATGACAGCCTCGATCTTCTTCATGCGCGTTCAGCCGGGTGCGAACCCCAGCCCTCCACTTTCCAAGGCTGCCGGGGTCACAGGTGCCGAACGACAGCGAACAAGATTTGCATGCGGCGTGCCAGCCGGCAATCGGTCCACATGATGCGGATCGTCCCGGCCGGCCACAAAGAATTGCCGCATTTGTGGGCAATTCCTACCGAGAACTGCGCAGCCTCTCGCCATCGTCGCATCCGCTTGGATGCCCGGTTCGCCGCCGTCTCCCACGCGGAGTGACGGAGACCGTCTGCTTCAGACCGCTTGTTAGATTACCACGTCGCCCGGCGGCCGTTGAACCGGGATTTTTCGACGCACCGTCGTACGGCTGATCGTGCGGCCGTCCGGCACTTTTTCTTGCACCTGCCCGCATCGCCGGTGGCGGGCCCGTTGGCCGGCAGGGGCCGCTGGCCTGAGGCGCGGCCGCCGCCGAGCGTGCCGCACGCCAACTCGCTGCAAGTCCATCCTGCCGCTGCTCGCCGAGGGCGCGGACGCTGTATTCATCGCCGATGATGAGCACATCATCGTAGACGACATCATATCCGCCGCCATGGGCCAGGGTATGAGCTTCGCCTACGCGAATTTCGCCAACGGGCCGCCGGAGCTGGTCCTGCCCGAAGGTGGAAAGAATTCGGGCGAAACTCAGGTCCTTCTGCGTGATCCCGAACCGGCCGCTGCTTCAGCGGGCGGGCTGGCTGATCGCCCCTCTTATCAGGCCACTGACCGCGCGAAGATGTCCGCCCACGGCTCGCAGAGTGGGCACAGCGGAGCCGCGCTGGTCGACACGCATCGCGTCGGCGTGCAGGCCGTGGTCGGGAGCGTCGCGCTGCGACTATGGCTGAGCGTCGATCACCCGCCGATCTGTTGCATGGTGGCAGCCAGATCCGGCGACAGCATCGGGCTCGGCCGAACGGCGGCCATCGACGGCGTGGATCGCAGCCTGGCCTTGCTGAGAGGCACGGCCGTTGGGATCGCCGTGGTCGATAGCGAACTCTACCGCGTGGCGTGGACCGGTGTTGCGGCCGCGTCTGGTGTGGCGGCTGAGGTCCGGCAGGAGAGACCGCCGCTGAACGAGTTCGTGCGGCAGCAGGCGAATGCCAGCATATCCGGTGCGCGGTAGTCTCTGGAAACCGAGGTTGTGCGCAGAGTCACCCAACGGCGCGCCGACGAGCCGGTGGATTTGAACCGAGGAGGCGACAGACGCACCAGTCGATATGTCCCGCGTCCATCTGCTGCCGCACGGCAGTCGGATGATGATCGTGTGTGGCGCGACGCTGTTGTTGACGCACAAACCTGAACCAGTCGCGCCAACCAAGGAAGTGCGGCCCCCCGCGTCGAGCCACGCGCGGCCTACGCATTCAGGCTGGAAATCAACCGGTTGTTGTAGTCGCGCGTGAGGCCAGGAATGAGGAAGGCATCGACCAGCGTCCAGATCCCGACGATGGTCAATCCGACAAAGCCCACGCCGATGAACGACAGAGGCACCGACACGGCGAAAATAATCAGCATGACGATCGCAGTGCCGGTCCGTTTCAGGTAGAAACGATGGCCACCAAGCGTGCCGAAGAAGAACCAGAGCACGTAAGCCACGCCGACTGATTTCTTGTTTGCGTCGTAGCGCATCATCGCTTGAACATCGCGGTGGGTGGCCGCTGATCCATCGGCGATCGAAGATTGGCCCCGCGCGATAGGGTCTGACATGGCGAACCCCTCGAATTCGTCTCGTAAGTAGCAGTACTGGCACATAAATTCAACACTGTCGCAAATGCGGTGATGCCACGCGCTTGACCGGTCTTCGTACGCAGCCCTAGCCTTCTGGCACACGAGAGGGATAGCGCAATGTCTGTTTCCATCACGCCGCTGACAGAACACACAGGCGCCGAGGTGCGTGGCGTCGACCTGCGCAAGCCGCTCGATGACGCGACGCACGCGGCGTTGAACGCGGCGTTCATCGACCGCCACGTGCTGGTGATCCGCGATCAGGAGTTCACGCCCGAGGATTTCAAAACTGCCGCGCAGGTGTTCGGCGCGCTGCAGCCGCATGACAAACGGGCGCACCACGTGCCCGGCTATCCGGACGTCTATTTCGTGTCCAACGATGAATTCGTGAACGGCCGGCGGATCATTCCTGGCGAAACATTCCATACCGATCACTCCAACCATCCTGCACCACCGAAGGCGACCACGCTGTTCGCGGTACAGCTTCCGTCATACGGCGGCGACACACAGTATGCGAACATGCATCGCGCCTATGAGGGGCTGACGGATCAATTGAAGCAGCGCATCGGCAGCCTCAAGGCGGTGCATGTCTATCTCAGCAAGTACAGTCCGCGCCCGCTCGGCGCCATCGACGAAGGCAGCGTGCGTGCCCTGCCGCCGCCCGGCGTGCATCCGCTGGTACACACGCACCGCGACAATGGACGCAAGGCGCTCTACCTGAACCCCGTGCGCATGGAATCGATTGTCGGGATGCCGGACGAAGAAGCGCTCGCGCTGATCGACCAGCTCATGCAGCAGGCAACGCAGAAGAAATACGAATACCGCCACCAATGGCGGAACGGCGACATGGTGATTTGGGATAACCGCAGCGTCATGCACCAGGCCAACCCGGACTATGACATGAGCGAACGGCGTTTTCTGTATCGCCTGATGCTGAAGGGCGCGGCTCTGGTGTAATATCGTGCGGTCGTTGCGAGCTTGTCACCCGCCAGGGGGCGCTCCCGCGCAGAATGAATCGCGCGCTCGTTGGCGTCGTCCCGGCGCCGGCCGGGACCTGGTGCACCTGGTTCACCGCTTTCGCGGGGATGATCTTGTGCGGTGAGTTTCTTACGCTTCGTGGAGCAATAGAGCAGCGATGACGAGGTTAGATCTCCGCTATCTTCTCCCAGTACAGCTCACGCTGCGCCACGGACCCGCCGTACGCACGAACCGGCGGGCGCAATACCATTAATCCACCCTCAAATCGCACGTCACGCACCTGCTCGGAGCCGATGCGGCCCGGGTCGGAGGCAGCATCCACGCGGGTGATCAGGCGCGACCCGTCGAACGTATAGTTGCCGCAATAGCTGCTGTATTCGCGCGCAACACCGGGCGGTAACTCGTGCCGCCCGTCGCAAACCGCAGCCATCATTCGTCCATTTGTCGAGAACATCACCTGGCCCATACCCTGCCCGCCATAGGGTACCGGCAATGGCTTGCCATCCGCGTCGCGCGCGACCGCGCGCACAAGGCGCCAGAACCCGGCGATCGAGGTCATACGCTTCGTTCCTCTATCATAACACCACGTCGGGCCGCGGCAATTCGTAATGCCCGCGCAGCGTATCGCTGTTATACTCGTGGCGAAATAACCCTCGTGCTTGCAGCAGTGGCACCACTTCTGCGACAAACACGTCGAGCATCGCCGGCAAGATCGGTGGCATCAGGTTGAAGCCGTCCGCGGCGCCGTCACGGAACCAGTCCTCCATCAGGTCCGCGATTTGCGCCGGCGTGCCTGCGGTGACGAAATGCCCGCGCGCGCCCGCCATGTAGCCGAGCAATTGTCGCAGCGTCGGCCTCTCCCGCCGCACCAGTCCGAGGATCACTTCCGTACGGCTGCGCGCTGCCTGTACCGTCGCAGGATCGGGGAAATCCTCCGGCGACAGCGGTCTGTCGAGCGAGAGGTGCGAGAAGTCGTGTCCGCCGAACCGCCCGGACAAACGTTTGCGGCCAACTTCCGGATCGCTCAGGTCGTTCAGCTCGCGAGAGATGCGCTGCGCTTCCGCTTCGGTCGAGGCAATCACCGGGCTCAGTCCCGGCAAGATCAGTACATGCTCTGGGTTACGCCCTTCGGACACTGCGATGCGCTTCAGATCGGAGTAGAAATCGCGCGCAGTGGCTTTTTCCATTTGTGCGGTGAACACCGCCTCGGCATGCCGCGCCGCAAAGCGGCGGCCGGTGTCGGACGAACCGGCCTGCACGAACACCGGTCGTCCTTGGGGGCAGCGCGGCACATTCAGAGGCCCGGCCACCTGATAGTGCGGCCCTTTGTGGTTGATTGCGCGGATGCGGCCTGGCCGTGCATATTCGCCCGATGCGCGATCATCCAGCACCGCATCGTCCGACCAACTGTCCCACAAACCTTTCACAACCTGCATGTATTCTTCAGCGCGCTCGTAGCGGTCTTCGTGGCTCAGCGGTCCACTCCCGCCAAAATTACCAGATGCCGTGGCGAGCCAGGTGGTGACGATGTTCCAGCCGGCGCGGCCATTCGACATGTGGTCGATTGAGGCAAATTGGCGCGCCAGGTTGAACGGTTCGGTGTAGGTGGTGGAGCATGTTGCGACCAGGCCGATACGATTGGTGACGCCCGTGAGTGCGGCCAGCACGGTGACCGGCTCGAGCCAGGTGCGCGGCGCATGCGTCACGTCCTCGCCGACCGCCAGCGTGTCCGCGAGGAAGATCGAGTCGAACATGCCTTGTTCCGCCTTGCGGGCGAGGCCGGTGTGATAGCGGATGTCGGTCA
>JASHVB010000878.1 GCA_030039695.1 Acetobacteraceae bacterium | reverse complement strand
CGGGGCTGCGGACCCTGTTCGGGGCCAATCTCCGGCGGGCGTGCCAGACGGCTGAGCTGACGCAGGAAGCTGTGGGGGCGCTGGCAGATACCTCGCAGCACTACGTCCCCGAAGTTGATAATGGCGCCCACCACACCACGCGGGATACTATGGCGCTTCAGGCTGCTGCAGTCGGGGTCGAGGCCAGGCATCTGTTCAGGCCGTCGCGGCACCGCGCGAGATGAATGGCGGATGCAGCGGTGCGGCTACCCGGATCGGCGCGCCTGGCAAAGCCTACGAGCGGCCGCCGTGACGCCCGGTAATGGAAGGGGCCGCCCGAGATCGGGCGCTCCTTCCGTTACAGATTTCCGCGTCCTAGCCCTTGCCCCCGGGATACGTCGGGCTGGCTCTATCTATCTTTCACCCGCCTGCGCCGACGCTGTAACCGGGCATGTTCATGAGTTCTTGCTGACGCAGCAAGTAGTTTGGTCGGGAACCGTCGCCGACGTGGGCGTTGGTACCAATCGCGGGCTGAGACTGGGTGTAGCTCGGCGACTGGCCGTAGTTCTGTGCCTGGACCGAACCCACCGCCTCGTTTTCCGCGGTTGCGGGCCAACCCGACTGGCTGGTCGCGGCGGGTTGTGCGAATGCGGGCATCGCGCCCGCGGCGAGGCCAGCGGCCAGGCTGGCCGCAACAAGCAGCTTCTTCATGATGTTAAACTCCTGCTGTCCGAGCCGTTCGGCAGACGGCCCGGGGGGACTCGTGCCAAAGGCCACCAGCCCATGCAGGCCAAGTACCTTCAGGCAGAAACCCGCAGCCCGAGCAGACCATGCTTACGGCACCGCGGGATCGTGCGTAGCTTACATAGGGAGCCGTGGTTATGCCCCCATCGACGGCTCTATACGGATCGGTATAGGTGCCGGTTCCACCCACAGCACGACGCGGGCGGCCAAAATCCCGACGCGGTGATCGGTCTGGATCTGGACAGGGACCGTCCCTGCAACGGAGCGGCCCCTTTTTCATTGGTGGCGCTGGGCGAAACGCGCGCGCCGCGACATCCTGGTGGATAACACCGGCCTGCCGTCCCGACGATTCCCCGCGTTGACCGCGCGCGGCATCGTGAGGGGGGTTCCATCGAGCCGCCGAAGATAGTAGCCGGGTCTGTTGACGACGAAGAGGAACTAACTACCTGCCACAGGCGACTGATAATTGGCGAACATCAAAAGTGACGGTGAAAGTGAGAGAACCGGCGAGCAGTTCGCTGCTCTGCCCTTCAGGATTGAGTCGGGCACTTTACAGATTCTCCTTGTCACCTCCCGTGAAACGCATCGCTGGGTCATTCCAAAGGGCTGGCCCATTCGCGGCCTCCAGCCGAGAGACGTGGCTGCCACGGAGGCGTTTGAAGAAGCCGGACTGGTCGGC
The DNA here is from genome assembly GCA_030039695.1 of Acetobacteraceae bacterium. The sequence goes on along the minus strand of JASHVB010000878.1, from coordinate 6,424 downwards.
AGGATCATGGGTAAACGTCCAATCGGCTCGTACCATTACAGCAAACGGCTGCCAGACAATCGGGAAGTCCTCTGCCGCGTCAAAGTCTTCCTGCTGTCGGTCGATCACCAACTCGATGACTGGCCGGAGAAAGGGCAAAGGGAGTGCCGGTGGGTGACTCCAGAGGAGGCGACTGACATGGTTGATGAGGGGGGCCTTGCCGAGGTTCTTCGCGCGGCCTTTCCAGCGGTCGGGTTCCATCCTCCCAAGGCGCGCGCGCAAAGGCGTCTTCCGCGCTGATTCTAACATATCGATGCCATTCAACTTCGCTGTCTGGGTCACTCCAAGCGGCCGCCGGCAGGGTGATTGCCGCGCGGGTGAATTGACGCTTTGGCTGCGGTGACGTCGGCTGCCTGCTGCGCCAGATGGCGGAGGGGCAGCGATGAGGGCGCGCACGTTCCTACTGGCTTGCACCGCGCTACTGTTATCCGCTCGCGGCACCCGCTATCAGGCGTCCGAAGACTGCCGACACCAGCTCGGCCCGCGGCCGGACAATGGCGCCATGATGTTCGGGCTGGTTGGCGCGCTGGCCGCCGACGCTCAGCCTGAAGTGCAGACATGGGACCACGCGATGCACCAATGCGTCGACGCGGGCGTAGGGGCAGAGGCGCAGAAGTGACGCCAGGAAGCTGCCTCGCGAGGGGCGGGTTCGTTCATGTACGCACCGCACTATTCCGCCCGCACCATGCGCCGCGGTGCCGATCGACCAACGCTGAACCATCGACGCCCAACGCCGAGACTGGTGTGTTGTTGCTCGGTCAGATCGCCGCCCGACTACCGGCGATCGACATCGTATGCAAGCGGTGTGAACGGCATACCTGGGCGTGGCCATTCGCCTCTGACAGGGGGACTGACCGCCTCCGTCCCGACTTGCCACAACGCCAATTATCTTATGCGGACTTGTCTCTCGCCGTCCGCGTCAGACGTTTGTCGTTGTGCTTTTCTGACCGCACGAATACCCGAGCGCCCAGGCCGCGCTAATGGCGCCGACCAATACAAGCGGTGGAATAAGCGCTACGCCGATAATCGGAGCGACGACGAAGGCGAACCGCTGGATTGTCATTCCCGCAGCCTCCTCAGGATGGGTGGCGCCATCAGATGTAGCACGTACGCTGCGCGGGCCGCACCGGAGGCGGTTTTAGTGGCGGTGTTGCGTCGGCACCGGGTGGTGGCTGGGCCCGCTTCGCTACGGCCAGCATATGCGCCTGCTGGCGGTCGGTTAGTCGTGCACGCGCATTGTCCACCTTGTGTCGCATCATCATCACCTGCGCCCCCTTGGGCAAGGCGGCAGCTGAGCGCCTCTCTCACCCATGAGGCTGTCGATCTGAGCGGGCTCCAACCTGCCGTTCTCCGCTACCCCGGCAGTGTGTTGCCATCGCTCGATCGCAGCATAGGTGGTCGATCCGAACTTGCCGTCTATGGTTCCGCTACCGAAGCCCATTGTATTCAGCTGGTGTTGCACGGCGCAGCGCTCCGCAGGTGTCAGATTGTCCACAGTTCCTAGTACAGCGATTTCGTGTTCCGAATCGTATCATGCTGATTTCTCAAGCATGTAGGACCGTGTGTGAACCATAGGATCGCGATTGACGAGGTCTAAAATCGTCCAGTGTTTCCCTCGCGATGTCGCGTTCCTCGGCTGGTAGTGCGGGATCAGCGGCGATCGATTCCAGGTCCGCGAGGTACCGCTCAAACAAAGCCGCACACTCGGGGCCAGTGTCGGGGTTTTCCTTGGTTGCATCCAAATAGTCAAAGAGCGCCATCACCCTTTTCCAGCGCGGATCGCTCAGCGGTTCTGGCTCACTGAGCCGGCGCGGGGCCGCTTTACCACCTGGGCATCTCCTTTCCGGGAGGTCGCACTGATCCGGTTGGAGATGAGAGCGCCCTCAGACCTTCACAAGGCGGCCAATAAGCTCGGCGGTGTCGATATTGCCGTCCCAGAATTCCGTCAAGGCGTCGGCGTTCCGGGTTATCCATTCCGAGACTGTCGCCATATCGGCCGAACTCAAGGCGCCTTCGATCAACCTCGGCGCGGGGCGGATGCCAAGGACCGCCGCGTTGTCCAGGTCCATACGCTGGCCGTGCGCGGTGTTCGCCCTCACCCGCGCGTCACGCCTCGCGTGTCCTCTCGGGCTGACCCAGACCGTCATCGGGAGGCCTGCAGTCCGCGGGAACAGTTTTGCCATCTCGAACAGGTCCAGATCACCGTCCGCATACATGGCCCGCTCCTTCTTTCCCGGGTAGCCTATATGTGGGGGGCTCCCCGAGAGGCTACGGAAATTGTGACCGCATCACTGCGTAAGGTGAACCCAGCTTTTCCGGCTGTCTGTCCCCGTCAATGTCCTGTTTTGCGAAAATCGTCCACCGGCATCGGCGCTAGAAGGCGGCCGAAATATCCAGCAGTTTCATGGTCTTAGGCTGGTGGGCCCGCAGGGATTCGAACCCTGGACCCCAAGATTAAAAGTCTCGTGCTCTACCAACTGAGCTACAGGCCCACCGTGCCGGACGTGCGCGATCCGGTCCACCCGCGCAAGGTGCGCCGCCTTCTGCCCCCCCTCGCCCGGCTTGTCCAGACCCGGGCTTGATCCCGGCCGCGGCCGGGTGACAAATGGCGGCCAACACCAAACCAATGGAGAGCGTTCCATGTCACCAGACGGCAGCAACACCCCGACTGCGCCGCACGTAGCGGTCGCCCCGGTCGGCCTGAACCACCTCGTCATCAACGTGCGCGACATCGAGGAGTCGCACCGCTTCTGGACGGAAATCCTCGGCTTTCGTCAGGTCGGCGCGGTGCGGGCCCGGCCAGACCGTCCCAATCCGCCGAAGATGCGCTTCTACAGCGGTGATCATAGCGGCAAGCTGAACCACCACGACGTCGCGCTGGTGGAGAACAAGGATTTGCCGGCCCCGCCGAAGGATTGGAGCATGTTCGGCATGCCCTGCGCGATCAATCACATCGCGATTGCCCTGCCGAACCGCGAGGCCTGGCTGCGCCAGCTCGCGTACCTGCAAGAGAAGGGCGTGAAGTTCGACCGCCGCGTCGATCACGGCATGACCCACAGCCTCTATATTCACGATCCAAACGGCTACGGCGTGGAGCTGCTGTACGAGCTGCCCCGCGAAGTCTGGGAGAACGACATCGACGGTGCGCTGAACTATTCGCGCTCGCTGCCGACCGAGGGTAACGAAGCGCTCGAGGACAGCGACCAGAACGTCCCGACCTTCGGACGTGAACCGGCTTCGGCCTGAAGGGAGCGGGGAATGTCCACTCGGCGCAGCATTAACGGGTCCCGTGCGCGGCACGAGAACCCAATCCCGAACGCGAGCCGCGTCGGAAACATTGTAATGTCGAGCGTGATCAGCGGCACCAACCCCGGCACGCGCGACCTGCCGCCCGATTTGGCAGGGCAGATGCACAACGTGTTCCTGCACATCCGCCACGACGTCGAGGCGGCGGGCGGCACGCCGGACGACATCATCAAGATTACGTTCTGGATGCAGGACCCGGCGACGGGCCGCGCGGCGATCAACGACGAGTGGGTGAAGATGTTCCCCAATGCGGACTCGCGTCCCGCCAGGCACACACTGCCGTCGGGCGGCAACGCACGGGCGATGGTGACTTGCGAGTTCATGGCGGTGCTGGGAACGTGATGAAAGGATAAACGGCGGAGAAGCCTGAAGCTTATTTCCCTCCCCTTGGGGAATCTGGTCAGTGGGTTGCCTAAAGCCGCGACGCCTCGGCGGTACGCCCCAATCTGCTGGCTCAGGGAGAGGACGGTTTTTGCCCTTTCATGCGCCTTCGGAGCCCGACGATGTTGGATGATCGCTCGATCGAGACGCTGGCCCGCGCCTATCACGTGGCGGAAAAGGAACGGAAGCGCACGCGCGCCCCGAGCGTGCTGCACCCTGGGTTGACCACCGACGACGCCTACGCGATCCAGCGCAGATGGATTGAGATCAAGGTGGCGGAAGGCAACGTCATTAAGGGTCGCAAGATCGGTCTAACCTCGCGCGCGATGCAACGCCAGGCCAACATCAACGAGCCGGACTACGGGGCGCTGATGGCGGACATGTTCTATGGCGAAGGCGCGCAGATTCCGATGAGCCGCTTCATTCAACCGCGGCTGGAATGCGAGCTAGGCTTTGTCATCGCCCGCCGTCTGAGCGGGCCGAATTGCACCATCTTCGACGTGCTGAACGCGACTGATTACATCATTCCAGCCTGCGAGATCGTCGACGGCCGCACCTATCGTGTCGATCCCGAGACCAACGTACCCCGCAGCGTACTGGACAGCATCGCCGACAATGCGGGAAATGCGGCGCTTGTGGTCGGCGGACGGCCGATCAAGCCGATGGATGTCGATCTGCGCTGGGTCGCGGTCCTGTGCTACCGCAACGGCATCATCGAGGAATCCGGCGTCGCCGCCGCGGTGCTGAACCATCCGGCGAACGGCGTCGCTTGGCTGGCGAACAAGCTGGCGCCGTTCGACACCGCCCTGGAAGCGGGCCAGTTCATCCTGAGCGGCTCGTTCACCGGCACGGTGGAGGCGCACAGCGGTGACCAGTTCCATGTCGATTATGGACCGCTAGGCTCGATCTCCTGCGGATTCGTGTGAGACAAGCAACCCCGTTCCCAATGTCGTTGCGCGGAGCGCTGCGACGAAGGAACTCCCGCCGACCAATACTTCGTCGCTGCTCTCGTTGCAGCGACACCTTTAGAGGCCGCCCCGATGGACGACGTTTTCGAATCCTCCGCCAACATGAAGTTCGGTGTGGGCCAGCCGGTCCGTCGTCTGGAAGACGTGCGCCTGCTTACTGGTAAGGGCCGCTACCAGGACGACCAGACCTTTCATCGCCAAACGTGGTGCGTGTTTATCCGTTCGCCGCACGCGCACGCGCGCATCGTCGGCATCGACACCTCAGATGCGGAAACGGCTCCCGGCGTCGTCGCCATCTATACCGGCGTCGACTACGCCACCGATGGCATCGCCACGCCGAAAGCGGCGATGCCCCGCAAGAAACGCGACGGCTCGCCCATGTTCGCACCCCAGCGTCCGGCTCTGGTCACCGATCGCGCGCGCTACGTTGGTGATCCGGTGGCGATGGTGATCGCCGAGACACTGGCGCAGGCGAAGGATGCTGCCGAACTGGTGCGCGTCGATTACGACCCACTGCCGGCGGTGACGGACGTGGCCGAAGCGGCAAAGCCCGATGCCCCACGCCTGTGGGACGAAAACCCAGATAACATCTCCCATACCACCGAGCGAGGCGACCGAGCGGCAACCGAAGCGGCATTCGCGCGGGCCGTGCACATTGTGAAGCGCCGCTATGTCATCACCCGCGTGCACGCGCAGTACATGGAACCGCGCGGTGCTGTCGGCATCTACGATCCGGCAGAAGAGCGCTTCAGCCTTTTTGCCGATGTGAACTACCCCCACCGCGTGCGCAACATGCTCGCCAACATGGTGTTCAAGGTGCCTGAGAGTAGTGTGCGCGTCGTATGCCATGACGTGGGCGGCGGGTTCGGCGCGAAAGGCTGGCAATATGTGGAACACAGGCTGACTCTATGGGCGGCGCGCAAGCTTGGCCGCCCGGTAAAATGGCGCTGCGAACGTTCCGAAGTGTTGCTCGCAGACGAGCACGGCCGCGACAATGTGGGCGAGATCGAGCTGGCGTTCGACGCCGGTGCAAAGCTGCTTGGTCTGCGGCTGCATATGCTAGCGAGTATTGGTGCGTACATTGCCTCCGATCGGCAGTTGCTGACGCCGTTCGGACAGATCGGCACCGTGATCGGCGTGTACGACATTCCCGCCGCATACGTGACGATCGATGCGGTGCTGTCGAACACCAGCCCCACCGCGCCGTATCGCGGCGCCGGGCGCCCCGAAGCGAGCTATCTGATCGAGCGTGCGATGGAAGCCGCGGCGCGCGAATTCAACATCGACCCGATTGAACTTCGGCGACGCAACGTTATTCCCGAATCGAAGATGCCTTACAAGGCCCCGACCGGGCCGTTCTACGATTGCGGCCAGTTCGCCAAGAACATGGAGATCGCGTTGGAGGCTTCCGACTACGCGGGCTTAGCCAAGCGACGGGCAGAATCGCAGGCGCGCGGCAAACTGCGCGGCATTGGTCTGGCCAACTCGATCGAGCAAGCTGCGGGGCCGACGCCGGAATATGCAGAGATCCGCTTCAACCCTAGTGGCAGCGCGATTCTTCTGATGGGCACCAAGACGCATGGTCAGGGCCATGAGACGGTGTTCAAGCAGATCATGTGCGAAAAGCTCGGTATGGATCCGAAGGAGATCCAGTTCATCGACGGCGACACCGATCGTGTTGCGTTCGGCATGGGCTCGAATGGCTCGCGTTCGATGGTAACCGGCGGTTC